>VGWY01000001.1 GCA_016873575.1 Nitrospira sp.
ATCATTATTGAAAAATCTCCCCTTGCCCCTCTTTGCCAAAGAGGGGTACATTGCCTCCCTTTAGCAAAGGGAGGTGAGGAGGGATTTTATAATCAATGTCTTCATACTTATGACCGTATTAGTAAAAATACCTTTTGTATTCCTTTCAAAATTATCCATCTTTTCAGCGAGGCTTTTCCAGTTACAGGTCTGCATGAGCTTGACCATTGTGTGCACAGTCCTGTTCTGAATAACCTTCAAACGCTCGGCTTTCTTTTCTATCCCATAGAATGGGAGCATGATGAAAAAGGCTTTGCCCACATACCCCTTTATGGGTGAGAGGACATCTTCACGCCTTGTATAATAGGGACCTTCGCCATCAACACAGGGATTGCCAAAAACAATGAACTGCCTGCATGCAATGGGACGCATCGGGTGTACAGAACAGGCGTCTTCTATGAGAAAAGGGCAGGGGTCGTTTTCTGTGTAATTTTTAAGTTGGCTTTTGAGTATTTCACGTTCAGGCCCGGATGTCCTTAAGTACCCTGCCTTTATTTTTTTTGTATCTGCCATTTTAACCACCATTCATAATATCTCTCTCCAATGAAAACCGTTATAATCGTTAGCACAAGACCAGCTATTATATCAACGACATAATGATACCGACAATATACAGCTGAGAATATGAGGGCTGTTACAATAGGCAGGAATATCCAGAAGAGCACTCTTTTAAATCTATAAGCAAGATAAAGCACGGTAACAGTGACCGCTGTATGACCACTCGGAAATGCATCTCTTTTTATCCCTTCGAGTTTATTCAACAGTCTTTGGATTGGTTCTGCAATGAAAAAACCCTGGAGTTCAGTAGTCTGCAGATGGTTTATCGTAAATCGTGGTCCAAGCGCAGGCATCAATATATATCCAAGGTAAGATAGATAAAAACAGAATAAGATAAGGAACAGTGATCTGTTGAATTCATGTTTCTGACCATTGAGCAAGAGAGTGATACCAAATATGATCGGGATAAAATAGTATGTTAAATAGGCGAGTTGCAGAATATCTGTCAGAACAGGATTCATAATCCTCTCGAGGATTACTGTTGGATGATTGCGAAAGATAAGATAATCAAGCCGTATTAGGAGAGGGTCTATATCATCAGGATTGACATAATGGACAAGCCATTCAAGACTGTCAAAGATAACAAGCACACAAAAGGTAGGGAAAATCAGATTATATAAAAGCTCTGTGAACCTGCCTTTATCCTTCAGTTTCATGAGAATAACCTGTGAGAGCAGAAGAATTGCATAAAGGGTTATGAGAAAGGGAGCCTTAGGGATATCATGATAAAAGAGTATGGTTATCAGAGAGAGGCTCACAAGGAAAAGGATCGTTACTGAATCTGCAGGCCTAAGCCTGAAGAATATGTTCCCCATCAAAGTTTGCTCAATGCCTTCTTAATTGCCCTATCTTTTTTGGAAAGTTTTTTAGGATTCCCTTTCCTGCCGATATCTCTATATTCTTCATGGTCGTCATTATCGTAGTAGTCATCTTTGTCTTCATAACCATGTGTCTTTTCCATGTGCCTTTTCTCGATAGCATTCAGAAAATCCCCTGATGATATAGGGATAGAGCCTGATGACCATGCATATGATACTACATCTCTGTCTGAGGTAATGACAATCCACTCTCGCCTCTCTGCGGATATAATCCGTTTAATAACGGAATCAGCCTTCTCACCGAGCCTCGAATAAACCACCTTTATCCCACCTAAAAAAGAATGATCCTCCAAAACTCCCCCTGTCTTCCATCCATCAAAGACAACGGTTATCTCATGACCCTTGTTCTTCCTGTATTCGATCAAGGACTCAATCAGTATCTTCCTCTGCTTTTCGAGGTCTTTATGATAGATACCGATTACATTATATCCATCAATGATTATCGATGAAATAACATACCTCCCAAATATTATATTATATACTGTTTGTGTCTGTATGGAGATTGATGAGAAAATGATACTGGATAGAGAGACTTATTTTCAGAAAGACGTCAGTCATCATGATCCAAATACCTATCAACTGGCAATCGTTCAGATAGAAGAAGTCTTTTGCACATATTGGCATCCGCTCAAGAAGGTGAGGGTGCTTGCTCAACAGGTAAAAGACGGTTTTGAGGAAATCAGTCCGTTTATACAGAAAATCACTGAGAAGGTTTGTCCTGATTGCAGGAATATTTGCTGTATTAATGCGCACAGTTACTATAACTATGAAGACCTTGTATATATCCATGCACTTGGCCTGAAGCCACCAATCTATGAATTTAAGAGGAAAGATTCAGACCCCTGCCAATTTCTTTCTGAACATGGTTGTCGCATGGAGCGGATTATTCGGCCTTCCGGTTGCAATTGGTATTTTTGTGATACCTTGTTTGATTCTATGGAGAAAATGCCAGGGTATGGAACATTTGATATTGCTCTGGGAGAAGTGGCAAGCCTCTGGCTGAGTTTAATAGATGAGTTTACTCTTTTTCAAATAAAAATCCGGCAGCGACCTACTTTCCCATAACCTCACAGCTATAGTATCATCGGCCCTGAAGGGCTTAACTTCCGTGTTCGGAACGGGAACGGGTGTTTCCCCTTCGGTATCGCCACCGGAAACTTATAGTATATTAACACGAATATTTTTATTTTTGCAAGTAAGTTGGTGGAGGTGAACGGGATCGAACCGATGACCTCCTGCTTGCAAAGCAGGCGCTCTCCCAACTGAGCTACACCCCCAGTGAAATTTGCAAAGCAAATTTTTGAGTTTAAAGTTAAAAGTTCAAAATGAAAAGTTCTTAAGAAATTCACTACTTGAAACTTTAAACATGAAACTTGAAACTCCGATTTTGCCTATGGCAAAATCGGTTGGTGGGCCTAATTGGAATCGAACCAATGACCTCACCCTTATCAGGGGTGCGCTCTAACCGACTGAGCTATAGGCCCGTGGCCCTGTGATTGATCACATGTGCTTGATCAATGTTTATGGCCATGCAGCTAAAAAAGTATTTGCATTTTTGGCTTTTCAAAGAACATGCATAGATACTATATACCCTATGTTGTTCAATTTTGTCAACATACATACAGAAAACATGTGCGAGATAGCCCATATCGCCTGCAGGTTGATTTTATTTCCCCTCTTATGGTATAAAAAATACATTTCCCACTGTAAAGGTGACATCAACAAGGAGGCTTTGTTCATGAATGTTTATGAAAATATCGTTATCCTGAATGCTGCACTCAATGATGAGGAGGTAGAGGCAGCGATTATAAAGATTAAAGATATCATTACAAACCATGGCGGAGAGATACTGAAGGTCAACATCTGGGGCAAGAGGAAGCTTGCCTATGAGATAAAAAAACAGAAAAAAGGTGTCTATATTCTTTTGTGCTATAAGACATCACCTGCAACAATTAAAAAATTGATGGAGTTCTACAAGGTTTTTGATGCGGGTATCAAATATATGATTATTAAACTCGGTTCTAAGCAGGCACATGAGTTCGAGAAGGTTGAAACAATTTCCGAAACAGCAGAGCAAAAGAGCGAAGGTTAGATGTATAACAAAATAATACTCATAGGCAATCTTACCAAAGATCCTGAATTGAGATATACACCACAGGGAACCCCTGTTGCCTCTTTCAGGCTTGCTGTTAATTACAAGTATAAACAGTCTGACGAAATAAAACAGGAGGCAATGTTTATCGATATTGTAGTTTTTGGAAAACAGGCAGAATCATGTAGCAAATATCTCAATAAAGGAAGTCCTGCTCTTGTTGAGGGTAGACTTCAGGAAAGAAAATGGGAGTCCAATGGGCAGATGAGAAGCAAGTTTGAAGTAATTGCTCAATCTGTTCGGTTTCTTTCAAGAAAAGGTGTGACACAGGAACAGACAGCGGATAGTGATATCCTGCCTCCAGAGGAAACTACGGATTTAGAGCCATTTTAGTACATACATTTTACGAAGGGAAGGGAGTTACATTTGCAACAGAAGAGATTCCAAAGAAGAAAGTTTTGCAGGTTTTGTTCGGAAAAGGTACAGTACATTGATTACAAGGATGTAAAGATCCTGAGGAACTATATTACCGATAGGGGAAAGGTAATCCCTCGAAGGATGACAGGTACATGTGCAAAGCACCAGAGGGAATTGACCGAGTCCATCTGTAGAGCAAGAAATATAGCACTGCTTGCCTATGTAGAAAAATAGGATGAGGATTCCAAAAACGTGGGTCCCGATCTTAGCAAAAAAGATAGCAGATAACATCATATCAAAGGAACTCGTTAAGCCAACCGTACCGATAGAAAAACTTCTCACAGGAATTAAAGAACTTATCCTTGATGAGCTTACTGTTGAAGACAGGCTGAATGAGGAGGTAAGAGAAATATTAAGAGTTCGTGCCTCAGAAATAGAACATGGTCGTCTGGATTACAGAAAACTTTTTGAACTTACCAAACAGAAACTGGTGAAGGAAAGGAATCTTATTCTATAGATGCTCTCAGAGGATAAAATTTCACACATGTGCCATATGATCCTGAAAGGACTTCTTGAAAAGAATCTTGTTAAACCAATTGAAGAAGATGGGAAGATCAGGCGGGAGATTCGGCGTACTCTTATATCAGAACTGAAGATAGGTGAGGAGATAGATTCGAATGTCAAAAAAAAGATTCAGTCATTTTCGAAAAAGGTCACTGAAGGGAGTCCTGAGTGGGAGGTACTCTATAAAAAGTTTTTTAAGGAAGAAGAGATAAAAAGAGGGTTAATACAGAAATAGGCTAAGATATTGTATGGACCACTTCATTTCATATGCCACTGAGAAGGAGATAAAGAGTGAAAGGTCAAAGGCCCGAAGTCTGAAAAAATCTCAGTGGTGGAAGAGGAAATGCGCTGATGGTATCTGCTACTTTTGCAAGGAAAAACTTACGCCGAAAGAACTCACCCTTGACCACATCGTCCCAATCATACGGGGTGGTAAATCAACAAAAGGAAATGTTGTCCCTGTTTGTAAGGAATGCAATAACAAAAAGAAGTATCTCCTGCCGATTGAATGGGAAGAATACCTCGAACGATTAAACAGAGACTCTTAAATCTTCAGTCCACATCTGTATTATTTCAATTATACTATTGGGGTTAGAGATGTCGGCATTTCAGAACCTTATGAAAAAAGTAGCTACTACGATACAAAAATACTCCATGCTAACAGGAGGGGAGAAGATCCTTGTTGGCCTTTCAGGAGGGCCGGATTCAGTGTGTCTCCTTCATGTGCTTACTTCTCTGAAGGATGACTTCAACCTTGTCTTGAACGCAATCTATATTGACCACGGTTTAAGGCCACATGAGACAGAAACGGAGATAGAGTTTTGCAGGAATCTCTGCGAACGCCTGTGTCTGCCTTTCACTACACAATACATTGATGTTAATTCCTATGCACAAGAACAAGGAATGAACCTTCAGGAGGCAGCAAGAGGATTACGGTACAGGATATTTGAGGAAACGGCGTATCAGATTCAAGCAGATAAAATTGCATTGGGTCATACTGCAGATGACCAGGCAGAGACTCTCCTTATGAACCTTTTCAGAGGCTCCGGGAAAAAGGGACTTTCAGGAATACCACCCGTGAGAGGGAAGATCATAAGGCCGCTCATTCTGACGAAGAGAACAGAGATCGAGAGGTATCTCGATGAAGAAAAGATTGCATTCATTACCGACTCATCAAATCTCAAAAAAGATTATCTGCGGAATAAGATAAGACTTTCACTTATGCCAGTATTAAAGCAATATAATCCAGACATTATTGATACGCTTTCAAGGACATCTGAGATCTTGAGAGATGAAGAAAGATATTTTGAAATCATTGTTACTAAAACCATGATGAAGCTTATCAGCAGAAAAACGGATGTCCGCATTGAACTATTCCTTTCGCCGTTTGCAATCATGGATAAAGTCATCATGAGAAGGGTTTTACGGAGGGCAATAGATGAGACAAAAGGTATCCGGGGAATCAGCTTAATCCATATAGATGATATTATTGAGCTTATTCAGAAGGGTAATCCAGGTGATAGAATTTATCTTCCGAAAGGAATAAGGGTGATAAAGGAATATGCAACGATTATCCTGACATCAGAGTCACCTGTTCAATTAAATACCTATACACTCACAGTTCCTGGAGAGACTATCCTGAAAGAGGCAGGGATTTTAATAAAGGCTTCTCTTATGGAAGGTCAGGAATCCTTGCGCGAGTCAGGATTCGGGACTACCCTTGGCATCTTCGATGCGGATCAATTAACCTTTCCCCTTAAGGTAAGGCCAAGAAAAAATGGAGATTTTTTCTATCCATTTGGATTTGGCAAACGGAAAAAACTTCAGGACTTCTTTGTTGATGAGAAGGTACCAAGGGATGAACGTGACAGAATTCCATTACTTATGTCAGGAGATGATATAGTATGGATTGTTGGATACCGAGGAGATGATAGGTTTCAGGTCACTGATAAGACGAAAAGGGTTTTGAGATTAGAGGTAAAAAGGATAAAAGATTGAACATGGAGGTTCAATTTGTCTGAGAAGTCGTTGCGACTTGATTCCGAGGTGAGGGTGAGATTTGCGCCAAGCCCGACAGGACATTTGCACATAGGTGGGGCAAGGACAGCCCTTTTTAATTGGCTTTTTGCAAGACATCATAAGGGCACATTTGTATTAAGGATCGAAGATACTGACAGGACACGATCAACAGAAGATTATATCCATTCAATTATCGATGGTATGAAATGGCTCAGCCTCGACTGGGATGAGGGCCCATACAGACAGACAGACAGGTTTGATGTCTATAGAAAATATACGGATAAGCTTTTGGAAGAAGGAAAGGCTTACTATTGTTATTGCTTGCCTGAAGAGCTTGAGCGGAGAAGAAAGGAGGCAATGGCGCAGGGGAAGTCACCAAAATACGATGGTCGTTGCAGAAATGTGAAAGAGCCGGCAGCCGGCAGAACACCTGCAGTTCGTTTTAAGATGCCGCATGAAGGAGAGACCGTTGTCCATGATCTCATCAGGGGAAGGATAGTCTTTGAGAATGAGCAGCTTGACGATCTTGTCATTATGCGTTCTGATGAAGCACCAACATACAACTTTACTGTAGTTGTTGATGATGTTGATATGGCCATCACCCATGTAATACGAGGTGATGACCACCTGAACAACACTCCAAAACAGATTCATATCTATAGTGCACTCGGTTATGAAGTGCCTTTGTTCGCACATTTACCGATGATATTAGGTGCTGACAAGACGAGGCTCAGTAAAAGGCATGGTGCGACATCAGTTATGGCGTATAAAGAAATGGGTTATCTTCCAGAGGCACTTGTGAATTATCTTGTACGCCTTGGGTGGTCGTACGGTGACCAGGAGGTATTTACAAGGGAAGAATTAATCAAATACTTCTCATTTGAAAATGTAGGAAAATCCTCTGCGGTGTTTAACCCGGAGAAACTCATCTGGCTTAACAGCCAGTATATGAAAAACACTCCCAATGAAAAGCTTGTCGATCTGGTTATACCTTTTCTTGTCAAAGAAAAGGTTATAAGTGAAGACCAGACAGTTGATAAAGAATGGTTATCGAAAGCTATTACTACCTTGAAAGAGCGCTCAAAGACATTACTCGAACTTGCATATTCCTTACGATTTTATATAACAGAAGATATAGAATATGATGAGAAGGCAAGGACGAAATTCCTGAATGAAAAAAGCCGTGATTTATTGGTTGAGGTAACACATAGTTTGGCTGATCTAAATGATTTTTCAGCATCTAAGATAGAAGAAGTTTTCATGTCAATAGTGGGAAGGCATAACATGAAGCTCGGCAATCTTGCGCAGCCTGTTCGCGTTGCAATTACTGGAAGGACAGAAAGTCCAGGGATCTTTGAAGTGCTTGAGATCGTTGGTAAGGAAAAAACATTAAAACGATTATACAGAGCAATACAATCAATAGGAATAAAGACATGAGCGATTCAACTTTACCACTATCTTCTAACTTTATCCGAAACATTATTGCTGAAGATATTCAGGCAAACAAATATAACAAGAGAGTTCATACTCGATTTCCACCAGAACCGAATGGGTATCTCCATATTGGACATGCAAAGTCTATCTGCCTCAATTTTGGACTTGCTGCTGAATTCGGGGGACTATGCAATCTTCGATTCGATGATACCAACCCGACAAAGGAAGAGGTCGAATATGTAGAATCGATCAAAGAAGATGTCCGATGGCTTGGGTTCGATTGGGATGACAGGTTGTATTATGCATCAGACTACTTTGAGCAGCTTTACCGGTATGCGATACAGTTAATCAAAACGGGCAATGCATATGTGTGTGACTTAAGTCCTGATGAAATGAGGGGGTATCGTGGTACACTCACTAAGCCCGGGGAAAATAGCCCGTATAGAAATCGTTCGGTCGAAGAAAACCTTGATTTGTTCGAAAGAATGAGAGCAGGTGAATTTGAAGAAGGGTCACGAACTCTCCGGGCAAAAATTGATATGGCATCCGGGAATTTAAATATGCGTGACCCGGTAATCTATCGTATTCTCAAAGCAACACATCACAGGACAGGCGACAAATGGTGTATTTATCCGATGTACGACTTTGCACACTGCATTTCAGATTCAATCGAAGGGATTACTCATTCAATTTGTACGTTGGAATTTGAAGACCATCGTCCCTTATACGACTGGTTTCTTGATGAATTGAACGTTTATCATCCCCAACAGATCGAATTTACACGCCTGAACCTCAGTTATACTGTATTGAGTAAACGAAAACTGATAGAGTTGGTAGCAGGGGGGTATGTCACTGGATGGGATGATCCACGAATGCCTACCATATCAGGGTTGCGCAGACGTGGCTTTACGCCAGAATCAATCAGAAACTTTTGTGAACGTATTGGAGTAGCCAGGAGAGAGAGCATGGTTGATATGGCACTGCTTGAACACTGTCTCCGCGAAGATTTGAATAAACATGCTTTGCGTGTTATGGCAGTGTTGCGCCCTCTCATGGTGGTGATAGACAATTATCCTGAAGATCAGGTTGAAGAACTATGTGCTATCAATAACCCGGAAGATCTTGAAATGGGAACACGGAAGGTTCCTTTTTCACGCATACTGTATATTGAACAGGATGATTTTCGTGAAGACCCACCAAAACAATTCTTCCGTTTAGCTCCAGGCCGAGAAGTACGGTTGCGGTATGCATACTTTATCAAATGTATCAGGGTGGTGAAAGATGATCGCACAGGTGAAGTGATTGAATTACACTGTACGTATGATCCAAAGACACGAGGTGGTGATGCCCCGGACAGACGAAAAGTCAAGGCAACGTTACACTGGGTTTCTGCTGCACATGCACTTGAAGCTGAAGTACGTCTGTATGATAATCTTTTTATAAAAGCTGATCCAAATGAGGGAGAGGAAGGGCAAGATTTCAAATCTTATTTAAATCCAAACTCGTTAGGGATATTGAAGTCGTGCCGTGTTGAACCAAGTTTGGCTGGAGCATTACCAGGGAGCAATTACCAGTTTGAACGGCAGGGCTATTTCTGTGTCGATCCTGATTCAACTTCCCATAAGCTTGTATTTAATCGGGCGGTATCATTAAGAGATACATGGGCAAAAATTGAGAAAAAGCAGATTCAATGAACTACCCCGCAGCAAGCTGCGAGGTATCTAACATCTCCCCTCCCTTGACGGGAGGGGATGAAGGGGAGGGTGAAATGAAGCATAAAATCACCCCCACCCTGACCCCCCCCATCAATGGGGAGGGAATAAGAGGAAACCCCGAAGCAGAGCTTCGAGGAATTCTTTAGATTAAAAGGATACGGGATTCATGAAAAAAATATTCGACATCTTGCATCATGTATCGTGTATTATGTAAGTGATAAAGATGGGCTATATTGCTGTTATCGGTGCTGGTAGTTGGGGAACAACCCTTGCGTACCTTCTTGCAAAGAAGGGTTTTGACATATCACTATGGGTTCATGAAGAAGACCTTGCTGAGGAAATAAATAAAACACGGAACAATAGCATCTATTTACCAAACATTACACTCCCCGATAATATCACTGTTACAAACCAGATTGAAGAAGCTGTAAAAAAAGCACGGTATGTTTTAAATGTTGTTCCAACACAATATATCAGGTCAGTATTCAAAAAAGCCATTCCGTATATTCAAGAAGATGCAATCATCATTAATGCTGCGAAAGGGATAGAAAGAGGAACGCTTTTAACGGTATCCTCAATATTAAAAGAACTTTTAGAGCATTCTCTTGCAGTACTTTCGGGCCCAAGTTTTGCCAAGGAGGTCATAAAGAACTTACCAACTGCTGTAACATTAGCAATCAAAGATCGGGTTAAAGGGCTTTTACTGCAGGAGATCTTTAATACAAATTATTTCAGGGTATATACCCATGATGACATTCTCGGTGTTGAGCTTGGCGGAGCTTTAAAAAATGTAATAGCGATTGCATCAGGGATATGTGATGGCCTTGGACTGGGACATAATTCACGGGCTGCCCTCATAACGAGGGGGCTTATCGAAATGAAGAGACTCGGAGTTGCTATGGGAGCAAAGGAAGAGACGTTTTCCGGACTGAGCGGACTTGGCGATTTGGTATTAACATGCACAGGTCCCCTGTCAAGAAATTACACGGTTGGCATAAAACTCGCTCAGGGGATGAAATTATCGGATATCCTTGCACAGACAAAAATGGTTGCAGAAGGGGTAGCAACCGCAGAATCAGCTTTCGAACTTTCTCAAAAATATCAAATCGAAACCCCGATTATAGAGCAGGTCTATCAAGTTATATACAAGGATAAAGACCCTGCAGTTGCTGTCTATGATTTAATGAACAGGCCATTAAAGCCTGAGTTTTATGGATAGCTCAAAAATCAAGAAAATCCTCGAATCAGTCAAATCTGGCAAAAGTAGTATTGAAAAGGCATTAGACAACTTAAAGCACCTCCCCTATGAAGACCTTTCATTCGCTAAAGTAGACCACCACAGACATATAAGGCAGGGGATTCCAGAGGTAATATTTGCTGAAGGCAAAAAGACAGAAGATGTTATTGCAATCGCACATTCCATGCATAAAAGAAGCAAGAAACTGTTAATCACCAAGGCATCAAAAGAGATATATGATGGCCTCAAGATTCAGAATGCAGTCTTTTACCCTTCATCACGCGTCATATCAGCAGGTGGTGAAGAAAAGAAAAAAGGACATATCCTTATACTTTCTGCAGGGACATCTGATATCCCTGTTGCAGAAGAGGCAGCAGTAACAGCAACATTTCTTGGAAGCAAGGTTGAAGCTGTACATGATGTTGGTGTTGCTGGACTCCATAGACTTATGGATTACAAAAAGTCCTTTCATTCTGCAAGGGTAATCGTAGTCGTCGCTGGGATGGAAGGAGCCCTCCCATCTGTTGTTGGTGGTTTTATAGATAAACCAATCATCGCAGTTCCAACATCAATAGGATATGGTACCAGCATTGGCGGACTCACAGCCCTCTTTGCAATGCTCAATTCCTGCGTGCCTGGGATTGCTGTGATGAACATAGATAACGGCTTCGGGGCAGGTTGTCTGGCTCATAAGATAAATTCGTTAATTTGACATTCTTTTAAAAACTGATTTATACTGAAGTTATCCCTGGGGGAGGCTGAAAAGCCTGAGAGTCCCAATATAAGCGGGAGACCCCACGAACCTGATACGGATAATTCCGGCGTAGGGAATGGGAAGGTAGACCGTATCCCTTCAGGGATGCGGTTTTTTGTTTTTATGAGACTGATAGTTAACGGCGAAGAAATAGAAAAATTACATGTGGAGACCATTCATGACCTTCTGAATGAGCTTCACATCGAAAAGGGCAGGGTTGCGGTTGAAGTAAACCTGACGATAATAAAGAAGGCTGACTACTCAACCTTCACGCTGAGTGACGGAGACAAGGTTGAGATAGTGAATTTTGTAGGGGGAGGATGATAGGGATTCTTTGATGATTTGCTCCCTGGTTGAGCATGTCATTGTTGCCCCTTTTGTCATTCCCGCGAAAGCGGGAATCCAGATCAAGAAAAACAACTGGATTCCGCATCAAGTGCGGAATGACAGCATTTTTACATGGATGCTGGTTGAAAGCTCCGACTTTCAGTCGGAGAGCTTCACTGAATCACATTTGTGAAATTAAGGAGACCAATATGGATGATAAATTGATTATTAAAGGAATTGAATTTAAATCACGGCTCTGGGTAGGAACAGGAAAATATAAGGATTTTGAGGAGACAAAGAGGGCTGTTGAGGCTTCAGGATCTGATGTTGTGACCGTTGCTGTGAGGAGGGTAAATATTATTGACAGAAAGTCCGAAAACCTTCTCGATTATATTGACCCTAAAAAATACAAAATACTTCCGAACACTGCAGGTTGCTACACCGTAGAGGATGCACTGAGGTATTCAAGACTCGCACGGGAAGCAGGCATCTCAGACCTTATAAAGCTTGAGGTAATCGGAGATGAAAAGACACTCTTTCCGGATGTATGCGGATTACTGAAAGCCACGGAGATACTTGCAAAGGAAGGACTTATTGTCCTTCCATACACAAATGATGATCCTGTAATTGCAAAAAGGCTTGTAGATGCAGGTGCTGCTGCAGTTATGCCGCTTGGTGCACCGATTGGTTCTGGCCTTGGAATCAGGAATCCATACAACATAAAGATAATCCTTGAAACATTGAATATCCCGGTTATTGTAGATGCAGGTGTAGGAACTGCATCTGATGCAACCATAGCGATGGAGCTCGGTTGTGATGCTGTATTAATCAATACAGGCATTGCAGGTGCTAAGGATCCGATTGCCATGGCAGAGGCTATGAAACATGCTGTTATTGCAGGCAGACTTGCGTATAAGGCTGGAAGGATTCCGAAAAGATTATATGCAACTGCAAGCAGTCCGATTGAGGGAATGCTCTAAGGCAGTGAATAGTGAACAGTTACAGGATTTAAAACTTTATTTAATAACTGATAGGAAGTTATTTAACGCAAATTGTTCATTATACATTGCACTTGAAGATGCGCTTTATACAGGCGTGAAAGCTATCCAATTAAGGGAAAAGGATTTGCAGACGAGAGAATTACTTGATATGGCATACTGGATGAAAGAGCTGACAGGGGAATATGGTGCACAATTGTTTATTAATGACAGGGTTGATGTTGCACTTGCTGTTGAAGCAGATGGGGTACATCTCGGACAGAACGGTATCCCTGCGCATGCAGTGAGAAACATATCAGGTGATAGACTTCTCATCGGGGTATCGACTCACAGTATCAATGAAGCTATGCAGGCAGAAAAAGATGGAGCAGATTTTATAACCCTCGGTCCGATTTACCAGACTCCGTCTAAACTCAAGTATGGCAAACCGATTGGTATTGATACCCTCAGGGAAGTAAAATCAAAGGTAGCTATACCTGTTCTTGCAATCGGAGGGATAAAACTCAATAATGTCGAAGAAGTAATGGGTGCAGGTGCTGATGGTGTGGCATTGATAACTGCAATCCTTACAGCAGAGAATATAAAGAAAACGACTGAGTGTTTTATTAGGTTAGTAAAATGAAACCTTATGCATTAGAAAGACACAAAGTATAATGAAAATGTCATTGCGAGGAGGTCGTTACGACCGACGAAGCAATCTCAAAGATGAGATTCTTCGCTATGTTTAGAATGACAGGAAAAGGAGTATTTCGGGTGACAAGGATAGAAGTGGCAAAGAAGGGAATTATTAGTGATGAATGTAAGGAGGCTGCGCTTTATGAAGGCATATCTCCTGAGAGACTTGCTCATGATATTGCACAGGGTGTAACGGTAATTCCGAAAAATATGAATCACGACATAAAGCCAATTGGCATAGGAAGGGGTCTGAGGACAAAAGTCAATGTCAATATAGGGACTTCAAAGGACAGGGTCTCTTTTGATGAAGAGATGGAAAAACTCGATGTTTCGATAAAATTTGGGGCTGACGCTGTCATGGACCTCTCAACAGGAGGACCTATTAAGGACATGAGGAGACTTCTTTTAAGAAAATCTCCTATCCCGGTCGGGACAGTACCAATATATGAGGCTGCAGTAAGGGCTGTGGATGCCCATAAGATAATAGCAAAGATGACTCCTGACGACATCTTCAATGTAATAGAAGAACATGCAGAAGAAGGGGTAGATTTTGTCACAGTTCATTGCGGATTAACAAGAAAGGCTGTTGAGAGATTGAAAGATGAAGGCAGGGTTCTTGACATTGTAAGCCGTGGTGGTTCATTCCTTTTAGAATGGATGATTTACAATGACAAAGAAAATCCATTCTATGAACATTATGATAGACTCCTCGAAATTGCAAAAAAATATGATGTAACGTTAAGCCTCGGAGATGGGTTACGTCCTGGTTGCCTCGAGGACGCAACAGATAGAAGCCAGATTGAGGAATTACTGACCATAGGAGAGTTGAGAGATAAAGCTTTAGAAGAAGGAGTTCAGACAATCATTGAGGGCCCAGGCCATGTTCCTTTAAACCAGGTAGAATTGAACATAAAGATTCAGAAAGAGATATGCAAAGGTGCTCCTTTCTATGTGCTGGGACCGCTTGTGACTGACATTGCTATGGGTTATGACCATATTGCAGCAGCTATAGGTGGAGCCATTGCAGGAGCAGCAGGCGCTGATTTTCTCTGTTATGTCACACCTGCAGAGCATATCAGGCTTCCCAATATCGAAGATGTAAAAGAAGGACTTATAGCTTTAAAGATAGCAGCCCATGCAGCAGATATTGCAAAGGGAATCTTAGGTGCAATAGAACTTGATAGAAAGATGGCAAGATGCAGGAAAAACCTCGACTGGAATGGTCAGATTGCATTAAGCCTCGATCCTGACAAGGTGCGTAAATGGAGGGCAGAGGTACCTCCCACAGAGGATGAGGTTTGCTCGATGTGCGGGGAATTCTGTGCAATAAGAACTGTAGAGAAGGCACTGAAGAAAAAGGGATGAAGACAGCTCTTACTATGGCTGGCACTGACCCAACAGGTGGGGCAGGGCTGCAGGCAGATTTAAAGGTCTTCAGGGCATTTGATGTACACGGGCTTTCTGTCGTATCTGCCATCACTGCGCAGAACACAGAAGGTGTTGATTCTTTCTTTCCTGTCAATAGAGATTTTTTCGAGAAGCAACTTCATATACTTCTCTCTGATATTAGACCTGATGCAATAAAAACAGGGATGCTTTATAGCAGATGGGCTATTGAAATTATTTCCAGGATTGTAAAGGAATATTCGCTAAGCAATTTTGTTATTGATCCTGTCACAATCTCTTCATCAGGCACGATCCTTGTTGAGGATGGGACTTTAGATGAATTAAGAGAAAAACTCTTCCCGCTTTCAAAGGTAATCACACCAAATATATATGAGGCGTCTCTTTTTACAGGTATCATGATTGAGGATGAAAAGGATATGGAAAAAGCTGCTCAGGTATTGAAAGATATGGGGCCTGAGGTCGTTGTCATTACCGGTGGTCACCTCGAAGAAATAGCTTTAGACCTTTATTGTGACGGTGACTTTCATACGATAGAGTGTAAAAAGATAGAGGGTGAATATCATGGGACTGGATGTGCATTTTCTGCTGCTGTCACTGCTCTCCTTGCCCTTGGCCATACGCCTTTTGAATCAGTAAAAAAGGCAAAGGAATTCGTAGAGAACGCAATAGAAAAAGCTTACCATCCTGGCAGAGGTATGGGGCTACTTAATTTGTAATTTTTCAATATATATACAATACAAAAGGATGAAATACTATCACGAAATTTTGGCTGAAGGACAGGACTTTGAGACCTGCAAAAGGAAGGTCTTGCATTTCTTTCATAATTACCAATTAGTCCGCTACTCTCGTATTGATGTGCTGGAAGGAGAAAGCATACAAGCTTCCAACCCTGTATTCTGGGAAAGGTTAGAAAAGGCGATTCTTAACAACCGACGCGTACTACAAAACCTTATAGCAGAACTTGAAGATGAAGGCATAAAGGCATTGAAAGAATTAAATAAATTACCTCAGGGGTATAAGTCGAAGATGCTCCATACAATAACCCATCTGCTTGATGGTTTCTTCGGGATTGATACTTATTTTTACAATCTGGAAGAAGACTCTCACTGGGTCTCAGAAGGTTTAAAGGAGAAAATTAGATCGTCACCGTCAAGATACTTTCTTTTATACCTTCAATGCCGAATCTTTGATACTAATACCGATTAAACCCTCATGAGCCTTTAGCTCACAAAATGTTACAATATCCAATATGACCGATTATATTGATAAATTCTTACGGTATCTTGAGGTTGAAAGGGCTGCGTCAAACCATACACTGAGGGCTTACCGGAAGGACCTTGAGGAATTTTTCGAGTATGTACAATCACAACCAGAAAATATAGACATGATTGATGTTCGTGGTTTTATTGCAGAGCAGATTAAAAATGGTCTTACAAAGACTACTGCCAGCAGAAGGCTTGCGACTGTCAGGTCATTCTTTAAATTTCTTCATCGAGAAGGCTATATAAAATCAAACCCTGCAAAGCTTGTTTCAAACCCCAGGGTACCAAAACTGCTTCCAAAGTATCTTTCTATTGATGAGGTATTTTCCCTTGTTGAAAAGCCTGAGGGTATAGGTTTTCTGCTTGCAAGAGACAGGGCAATCCTTGAACTCCTCTATTCAAGTGGTTTGAGGGTAAGTGAACTTTCAGGACTCAATATTGATGACCTCAATATAAAAGAAGGAATGATAAAGGTAAGAGGGAAGGGGAGAAAGGAGCGTATTGTCCCTGTGGGTTCAAAAGCGATCGATGCAATAAAATCATATACGGTTGAGAGAATGTTGCTAAAAAGTAAGGATACCGCCTTTTTTCTCAATAGAAGGGGCACACGATTAACAGACAGAGGGGTAAGACGTATAGTAGTAAAATATGCGAGGGTTTTAGGCATTGACAGACAGATAGGACCTCACACACTACGACATACATTTGCTACCCATTTACTTCACGGAGGAGCAGACCTCAGGGTGTTACAGGAGCTTCTGGGACATTCATCACTTTCGACAACACAGAAATATACGCACCTTGATATTACACATTTAATGGATGTATATGACAAGGCACACCCTTTTGCAAAAGAGGGACATGATGATGTATGATAGTTTTGAGGGTACAGTATTGTATGTCATTCCCGCTTGCCGGGAATCTTTCTTACTGAATAATCAACTTTTCACACTTTTTGTAAATTGGAAAAGAAGGATTGCGGACAAGCCACAATGACAGAAAAACTTGAGATGCCACTTTACAAACGTTAAGAATAACGGAGATATTAATTCCATGATCCACGGAACCACGATATTATGTGTAAGGCGTGATGGCAAGGTTGCTATTGGTGGGGATGGACAGATTACGATGGGGAATACCATCCTGAAACACAATGCAAAAAAGATTCGGAAGATGTACGGGGAAAGGGTCCTTGCCGGATTTTCAGGTGCAACTGCGGATGCACTGACGTTATTCGAAAAATTTGAAGGCAAGCTTGAATCGTACAGAGGGAATATCACCAGAGCTGCTGTTGAACTTGCAAAAGACTGGAGAACAGATAAGGTTTTAAGGAGGCTTGAAGCCCTTCTGATAGTTGCTGATATGGAACATACCCTTATCATATCAGGAACAGGTGATGTTATAGAACCTGAAGAAGGGGTAGCTGCCATGGGTTCAGGAGGTCCCTTTGCTCAGGCATCAGCAAGGGCACTGTATGAAAATACATCACTTTCTGCAAGGGAGATTGTTGAGAAATCTATGAAGATTACTGCGGATATCTGCATCTTTACAAATGAAAATATCACCATAGAGGAGCTTCTATAAATTATGGAAAATCTTACTCCGAGGAAGATAGTCGAAGAGCTTGATAAATACATTATAGGACAGAACAAAGCGAAGAAGGCAGTTGCAATCGCAATGCGGAATCGGTGGAGAAGGCAGAGGCTTTCTCCTGAATTGAAGGATGAGGTTCTGCCAAAGAATATCATTATGATAGGTCCAACCGGTGTAGGCAAAACCGAGATTGCAAGGAGACTCTCACGACTCGCAAATGCACCGTTTGTTAAGGTGGAGGCATCGAAATTTACAGAAGTGGGGTATGTAGGCCGCGATGTAGAATCAATGGTACGCGACTTGACAGAAATTTCCATAAATATGGTGAAATCAGAGCATGTAGAAAAGGTTCAGGAAAAGGCGAAAGGTCTTGCCGAAGAACGTATTCTTGATCTGTTACTCCCGCAGCCAAGAGCGGTAAAGGGCATTGGCGTTGAAGAGGAGGAAAGAGAAAAATATAAGGAAACAAGGGAACGGCTCAGAGATCAATTGCGAGCAGGGAAACTCGACAATAGATACGTTGACATCGAGGTGAAGGAGAAGATTATTCCTTTTGGTGTTGTATCAAATGTAGGGCTTGAAGATCTTGAGATAAATCTTAAGGAGATGCTTGGCAATTTTTTGCCTGAAAGGTCAAAGAGGAAAAAGGTAAAGATTTCCGAGGCGTTTCACATCTGTGTTCAGGAAGAGGCAAATAAACTCATAGATATAGATAAAGTGACCAAAGAAGCGATTGAAAAGGTTGAGCAGACAGGTATTATTTTCGTCGACGAGATAGATAAGATTGCAAGCAGGGGATATACTCATGGACCTGATGTATCACGTGAGGGTGTCCAGAGAGACCTCTTACCAATAGTTGAAGGATGTACAGTCACAACAAAACACGGCCCTGTCAAAACAGACCATATCCTTTTTATTGCAGCCGGAGCCTTCCATATGACAAAACCATCTGATCTTATACCTGAACTTCAGGGAAGGTTTCCTATAAGGGTAGAACTTGATGCACTTGGCAAAGAAGAGTTTGTCAGGATACTGACAGAACCGTATAACGCCTTGATTAAACAATATACCGCATTGCTCTTCACAGAAAATGTGGAGATAGGTTTTACAAAAGATGCAATAGACGAGATTGCTGATATTTCTGCACATGTAAATGAAAGGACCGAAAATATCGGTGCAAGAAGACTCCACACCGTCCTCGAAAAACTTCTTGAAGACATTTCCTTTGAAGCGCCTGAAAGAAAAAATGGAAAACTGGTGATAGACAGCAAGTATGTCAAAGGCAAGCTTAGTGAGATTGTGAAAGATGAGGATTTAAGCAGATATATCCTTTAAGACAGTGACAAGTTACGAGTGAATAAAGACAGTTATACGTTCTACGTTACACGTTACACGTTAAAGACTAATAATTTCAGACCTTCAAAAAAGTTAGTATTACTCATTGCTCATTACTCATTGCTCATTACTGTTTTTATTCTTGCTTCCTGTACTACTTCACGCTATGAATCTTATCCAAAGGAATCTTATGTTGTTGCCTCATGGTATGGCTCTGAATTTCATGGCAAGCCAACCTCTTCTGGTGAGATATTTGATATGGATGCGCTCACCTGTGCTCATAGAGAGTATCCTTTTGGAACGAAGTTAAGAGTTACCAATATTTCAAACAACAAGACTGTCACCTGTACTGTGAATGACAGAGGTCCTTTTGTATCAGGAAGGAATCTGGATTTGTCGTATGCTGCAGCAAAAAAGATTGATCTGTTAAGCACTGGTAAAGTAAAAATCGAATACATAGGAAGAGACGCCAATTATGTTAAGGAAGTACGGTATCTATCAAATACAGGACCATTTACCGTCCAGGTTGGTTCTTTCAGAGAACATTCGAATGCTAACCGCCTCAAAATGGCGCTCGAACTAAAATACAGCAAGGTATATATCATGCAGGCAGAGATTGATGGAGATACATACTACAGGGTTAGGATCGGCAGGTTTCCGACAAAGGATAGGGCGTATCGGCTTGCCAGGACCCTTGCTGATGAGGGATACGGGGCTTTGATAATGAATTATAATGAAAAGATATAAATTGAAAGTTTTGATATAATGAGTGAGTTTAAAGAGGAGATTCTGATGGGAAAGCTTCTTTTAAACCCTGATAAATTCTTTGATATTCTGAACACGATCCTTTCAACCCTCGAAATGAATGAACTCCTCACTACAGTCGTCGAGGAGATTCAGTCTATCATCAAGGCCGACCGATGCACCCTTTACCTGATTGACAGGGAAAGCAATGAATTATATTCAAAGGTCCTCCAGGCAGACAGCCTTGTAGAAATTCGCATGCCTCTCACAAAGAACAGTCTTGCAGGGTTTTCGGCTATAACAAGAAGGGTTGTCAATGTGAAGGATGCCCATGATGACTCAGAGCTCAAGGCAATTGACAAAGAACTTTCTTTTGACAAAAGATGGGATAAAAAGAGCGGATACAGGACAAAAAGCGTATTGGTCATGCCCATTCCTGCAAAGATGCATGGCGAGATTATTGGTGTGTTTCAGGCATTAAATTCATCCTGTGGATTTACAGATGTTGACGTAGGCATTGTGGAACAGTTCTCATATCTGCTTGGCATTGCCGTCAAGAATGCCCTTTTATATCAGATCATCGAAGAAGAGAAGAAACTGAAGGATTATATCATTGATGATATTGACGAGGGTGTCTGTATTATCGATACAAAGAAAAGGGTTATCTCTGCAAACCGGTTTCTTGAGGTTATGAGTGGAAAAAGGTATCCTGTTCAGGAAATGATTGGAGAATATTTTTATGATATTTTCCCTAACCTAAAAAATACACAGCTTGAAGAAAAGATGAACGAAGTGCTTCTCTACGGATTTAAAAAGGTGGCATTATTAGAAGTGCTCGAGGTGAAAATCATCCCGTATCATGATGATACAGGAAGGGTGAAAAGACTGATACTCATCTTTACTCCGTTAGAAAGCAGGAGCCGTCCTGATAGCGAGGGGAGAGGTTGAGGTTTACGAGGATATGGTGACTTCAAGGAAACCGTCAGGAAAGAGTTTTGAAGAACTTCTTGTAGAAAGGAACCTCCTGACCAAAGAAAAACTGCAGGAGCTTCTGACAAGATCTCTGAGAGAAAAGAGGGGCATCGAACAACTGCTCATGGAGAGTGGTTTCTCTGAGGAGAAATTAGCTTCTGTAAAGGCTGAATACCTCGGATATGAATTTGTGGATCTCTCTTCGTATCCGCAACCCCCGTTAGAATTGCTGAAGTATATTAAACCTGCCTATGCAAAAAATTATAAAGTGTTACCGATAAAGTATGAAGACGAATCACTGACTGTTGCAATGGTAGAGCCCAGGGATTTTATCGCACTTGAAGAGGTTGTCCGGCATTATAGAGAATCAAGATTCAGGATACGAGATGTCAAGGTGGTGATGACCACATCAAAACAACTCTTTTCATCCATTGATAAATTTTATGTAGGTCCAAAGGAAGAAGTTGAGATGAAAAGTATCCTGACCAGGGTGGCAGAGAGCTTTAAACCAGAAGTAGAGGTTGCTGATGTAACAAGGGAGGATGCTACTGAAAATAGCGGCCCCATTGTAATGCTTGCGAACAAGATCATTGAAGAGGCATTTAAAAAACGGACCAGTGACATTCACCTTGAACCTGCTCTTGATCACATGAGGGTAAGATACCGTATTGATGGAGAACTTGCCGAGGTAATGGTCGTCCCAAGATATGCTCAAGATGCACTTGTAACGAGACTAAAAATAATGTGTGATATGAGGATAGATGAAAGGCGACAGCCTCAGGATGGAAGGATAGACTTTACGAAATATAATCCACTGATTACGATAGATCTTCGTGTTTCGACAGTACCCACGCCCAATGGAGAAGATGTGGTCATGAGGATACTTGATAAAAAGAGCTCTATTCTTTCACTGGATATGCTCGGCTTTAACGAACACAATATGAAATTGTACAAAGAGGCTATCAATTCGCCCTATGGCATTATGCTTCACGTTGGCCCCACAGGGAGTGGAAAGACAACGGCCCTTTATGCTGCCCTGAAGTCCCTAGATACCCCTGATGTGAAAATTGTTACAGCAGAAGATCCTGTTGAATATACACTCGGAGGTAAGATAATACAAAGCAACATTAATCCTGTTGCAGGATATACCTTTGCAAAGGCAATCAGGGCATTTATGAGACATGATCCTGATATTATCCTCATTGGCGAGATTAGAGATCTGGAGACTGCCAAAACTGCTGTTGAGGCATCTCTTACCGGACATCTTGTCTTCTCCACCCTTCACACAAATGATGCTGTTGGAACAGTGACGAGGCTCACAGAGATGGGTATAGAACCCTACCTTGTTGCAGACTCCTTACTTCTGGTATGTGCACAAAGGCTTTTGAGGCGGATATGCCCTAAGTGCAAAAAATCTTATATCGTGACAAATGAAGAAATAGAGTTAGCAAAAGGTGACATAAAAACCGGGACTCCCCTTTATAAGGGTGAAGGGTGTAGTGCCTGTGAAGGATCAGGGTATAAGGGAAGAATAGGGATATACGAGATCCTTTCGATGAACAGAAGGTTGAGAAATCTCCTGATAAAGAGTGCTGGTACCGATGAATTAAGGAAGGTAGCCATAGAGTCAGATATGAAGACATTACGCCATGATGCCATAGAAAAGGCTTTAATCGGCGTTACAACTCTTGAAGAGGTTCTTTCAACCACCCTGGCAGAACAATAATCTATTCATAGATGCATGATCGGCTATAAAAAGACCTTACCTGACCCCCCTCCAAAGAAGGAACTTAGCATCAAATGGATATAGTCCTTGAGCGAAGAAAGGGTTTGAATTTCTTAATATTTTTGAGGTATTATGTCTAAATCTGCAAAAATTTTATCAGGAGGATATCACAATGGCTAAGAAGGCAGTTAAGAAATATGTTTACTTCTTTGGTAGCGGAAAGGCTGATGGAAGAGGAGACATGAAAGACCTTCTCGGTGGCAAAGGGGCTGGACTCGCAGAGATGACTAATTTAAAAATACCAGTTCCTGCAGGGTTTACCATTACCACCGAAGCCTGTAATGAATATTTTAAAGCCGGGAAAAAATATCCACCTGGTATGTTGGAACAGGTGCTTGCGAATCTCAAGAAAGTAGAAAAGGCTATGGGAATGAAATTAGGTGATCCTGTTAATCCGCTCCTGGTTTCTGTCCGTTCAGGGGCAAAATTCTCCATGCCGGGCATGATGGATACTGTACTAAACCTCGGACTCAATGAAACGACAATAAATGCACTGATAAAAAAGACAGGCAATGAACGCTTTGTTTATGATGCATACAGAAGGCTTATTACCATGTTTGGAAGTATTGTTATGGGTATGGATAGACAGAGGTTCGAAAAAGTACTTGAGGAGATGAAGGGAAAGAAAGGAGTTCGTCTTGATACTGAATTGTCGGCTAATGACCTGAAAGAGCTTGTTGAAGAATTCAAGATTATTTATAGAAGGGGTACAGGAGAAGACTTTCCAACCGATCCCTTAGAACAACTGAAAAAGACTATTAACGCAGTATTTGGGTCGTGGTTTGGAGACAGGGCGGTAAAATACAGAAAATTAAACGATATCCCTGACAATCTCGGTACAGCATGTAATATTCAGTCAATGGTGTTTGGAAACCTTGGTGATAATTCGGGAACAGGAGTTGGCTTTACCAGAGACCCATCAACAGGCCGGAAGAGCTTTTTTGCAGAATGTCTTATCAATGCACAGGGTGAGGATGTTGTTGCAGGCATCAGAACCCCTCTCCGTATAGAAGAGCTCAAGAAGAGGCTCCCAAAGGCATATAAGGAGCTTGATACGATATACAAGAAACTCGAAAAGCACTATAAGGATATGCTGGATATAGAATTTACTGTCCAGGAAGGTAAGCTCTACATGCTTCAGACAAGGGTGGGGAAAAGGACGGCAGCAGCATCCCTTAAGATAGCTATTGATATGGTAAAAGAGAAATTGATAGATAAAAAGACAGCCATATTGAGAATCGATCCCCAACAGCTTGACCAGTTGCTTCATCCCACGATAGACCCGGAAGCTCAGATTAAGGTGATTGCAAAGGGGCTTCCTGCATCACCTGGTGCTGCTGTTGGAAAGGTGGTATTTACAGCAGAGGATGCAGAAAATGCTGCGGAGAAAGCTGGAAAGGTCATCCTTGTCAGGACTGAAACCTCACCAGAAGATATTGGTGGAATGCATGCTGCACAGGGAATCCTCACAGCAAGGGGAGGCATGACATCCCATGCAGCAGTTGTTGCAAGGGGAATGGGAAAATGCTGTGTTGCAGGATGCGGCGCAATCAATATCAATGAGGTTCAGAAATATTTTACTGTTAATGATCTTGTCATCAAGGAAGGCGATTATATCACCCTTGATGGAACAACAGGCGAGGTAATTCTTGGTGAGGCACCTCTCGTAACACCCAAACTTACCAGTGATTTTGGCATATTTATGAACTGGGTTGATGGGTTCAGAAAGATCGGTGTCAGGGCAAATGCTGACACAACGCATGATTCTGAAGTAGCAAGGAATTTTGGAGCCGAAGGGATTGGCCTCTGCAGAACGGAACATATGTTCTTTGAACCGGAGAGAATAAGTGCTGTCAGAGAGATGATACTTGCTGATGATACGGATGGAAGGAAAAAGGCTCTTGCAAAACTCCTTCCTATGCAGAAAAGTGACTTTATCGGAATATTTAAGGCAATGAAAGGGCTTCCGGTTACCATCAGACTTCTTGACCCTCCACTTCATGAATTTCTTCCCCATACAGATGAAGAATTGAGGGCATTAGCTGCTTCTATGGAAGTCCCTGTTGAAAAGCTGAGGGCAAGAAATAAGTCATTGCAAGAATCTAATCCAATGCTTGGGCACAGAGGATGTCGGCTTGGTATAACATATCCTGAGATATACGAGATGCAGGTAAAAGCAATTATTGAGGCAGCGTGTGAGCTTTCAAAACAAAAGGTAAAGGTAATACCTGAAATCATGATACCGCTTATTGGCCATGTCAATGAACTGAAAATGATGCGAGAACTTACCGTGAATGTAGCAGAAGGGGTTCAGAAAGAATATAAAACAAAGGTCAGCTATACCGTTGGAACCATGATAGAACTTCCAAGGGCTGCGATAACAGCAGATGAGATAGCAACGCAGGCAGACTTTTTCTCCTTTGGAACCAATGACCTTACGCAGACTAACTTTGGACTCTCAAGGGACGATGCGGGCAGATTTCTCCCGTATTATGTTGAAAAGGGGATTCTTGAGGATGACCCATTTATCACACTCGATCAGAGTGGTACCGGACTCCTCATGAAGTTAGCAGTCGAAAAGGCTCGAAAGGTAAAGAAAAAC
Source organism: Nitrospira sp. (assembly GCA_016873575.1). GTDB lineage: Bacteria > Nitrospirota > Thermodesulfovibrionia > Thermodesulfovibrionales > SM23-35 > VGWY01. The sequence goes on from VGWY01000001.1 coordinate 25,409, forward strand.
CTTAAAATGGGAATCTGTGGTGAACATGGAGGTGATCCGAAATCTGTTGAGTTCTGTCATCAGATAGGCTTGAACTATGTGAGTTGTTCTCCATACAGGGTTCCCCTTGCAAGACTCGCAGCAGCTCAGGCTGCTTTAAAGGAGAAGACAAAAAAGGACTTTAGTAAGTCAACAGTGTAAAGATAAAACCTAAGCGAACAAAAAGACCTCACAATTCACATGGGGGTCTTTTTATTTTACTCAACTTTCGCAGATACTTTTTAATCGTCATTCCGCACTTGATGCGGAATCCAGGGTTTTCTGAGCGAACAGGGACCAAAGTTTTTCTCCTGGATTCCTGCTTCTGCAGGAAACAATACGACCCAATGGCTCATAAATGAGGATGAAAATTTATTAATCCCCCTATTCCCTCCTTTAGAAAAGGGGGGTTAGGGGGGATTTGAAATGTTATTTTCGCAGGAATGATATATTAGTGAGGGGGCTGTATTTTGGAGGACAGAGAGAAGTTAATAACGGAAAAGATAAAGGCAGAAGAACATGCTGAGATGATACAACTTGACGGGATAAAACAAAAGGTATGGGATATTCTCACAAAGGAAAAGGATTTTCATCCCGAAGAGATAGAAATAGATCCCACGTTCCAGTTAGTTCTCAGTGATAGAGAGATTACAGCGAGTATAGAGTTTGTTATCAATCTTCCTGCAGCAAGCTTTATGGTAATAAAATGTACACCAACATCAATAGAGTCATGGGAACGATATGTTATTGCTTTTGCAAGGGTAATAAAGGACTATCAGATTCCGTATGCTATGGTTACTGATGGAGATCGTGCAAGGATAATGGATGTCCTGAAAGGTTCTCTGGTAGGTGAATCTATAGAAGGTCTTTTCCATCGGCAGGAAGCATTGAACAGAATGAAGGATTTTCAGAAGATCCCCTGCCCCGAAGAGAGGCTTGAAAGGGGAAAAAGGATAGTATATGCATTTGAAGGGATCAAATGCCCTACAGTTAAAGATACTCAAGATTAACCGGAAGAATGCATGATGTGGATTCGATCTGTTCTGCGATTATCTTTACAGAAACAAGGATTATGTGGTATTGTTAAAAGCATAACATTATGTGAAAGGTGGTGAATAAATGGCAATTGATAAGGTCCATAAACAAGAAATAGTGAGTAGTTTCAGGGTTCATGATACCGATACTGGTTCTCCTGAAGTGCAGATTGCTTTACTGAGCAAGAGGATAGACTACCTAACCGAACATTTCAAGATCCATAAGAAAGATCATCACTCAAGGGTGGGTTTATTGAAGCTGGTTAGCCAGAGGAGGAGATTGCTTGACTATCTCAGAGCTGTAAACAGGCAGCGATATGAAAAAATGATTGAAAGGTTAGGACTCAGAAAATAATGAAGAACGTAAAAGTTGATGTTCGCGGAAGGATATTAAAACTCGAAACAGGCAAGATTGCGAAACAGGCAGATGGCGCAGTAGTCGCTCAATGTGGGGATAGCGTTGTTCTTGCCACAATTGTCGCTGAAAAAAAAGAAAAAAAGGGATTAGATTTTTTTCCCCTTACCATAGATTATCAGGAAAAGGCTTACGCAGCAGGAAAGATTCCCGGAGGGTTTTTTAAACGCGAAGGGAGACCTACAGAGAAAGAGATACTCACCTCTCGTCTTGTTGACAGACCAATAAGACCACTGTTGCCAAAGGGGTTTTCATCAGAGACCCAGGGTATAGCAAATGTTCTCTCCTATGGAGATGAAAATATTGCTGATATCCTTGGAATAATAAGCATGTCTGCTGCCTTTACCATCTCTGACATCCCATTCAATGGTCCAATAGGGGCGGTGAGGATAGGGAGGATTGCAGGCTCATTTGTAATAAATCCTGACATGAAAGAAGTCGAGGAGTGTGACCTTAACCTTATTGTGGCTGGTACCGAAGATGCCATTATGATGGTTGAGGGTGAAAGTCAGGAAATATCAGAGCATGATCTCCTCGAGGCATTAGATGTAGCACATCAGGAGGTCAAGCGCATATGTGCTGCTCAGAAAGAATTACAATCCATTGCCGGCAAAGAAAAGAGACCTGTAACAACACCTGTTATCAATGAAGACCTCAAGAATGCTGTTACAGCGTTTTCTCTGGAAAAGATAAAGGCTGCTATTACCATCCCTGACAAAATGAGGAGACAATATGTACTTGATGAGACACTCAAAGAGGTAGTAGAGAAGCTGAATACTGATGAGACTGACTTCACAATGGATATAGCTACTGTATTTAATGATCTTGAGAAAAACCTTGTGAGAGGAATGATCATCAATGAGAATGTGAGGGCAGACGGTAGGCGACGTGACGAAATAAGGAAAATCAGTGCCGAGGTTGGTATCCTCCCGAGAACACATGGCTCAGCGCTTTTTGTCAGGGGTGAGACGCAATGCCTTGCTGTGGTGACCCTCGGGACTGCTGATGATGAACAGAGAATAGATTCACTTGATGGTGAGTCTTCAAAAACATTCATGCTGCATTATAATTTCCCACCATTCAGTGTAGGTGAGGTAAAGCGATTGGGATCGCCTGGGAGACGTGAAATTGGGCATGGTATGCTTGCTGAAAGGGCAGTCAAACCTATCATACCATCAAAGGCAGAATTCCCATATACCATACGGATAGTCTCGGACATATTAGAATCAAACGGATCGTCTTCTATGGCAACAGTATGCGGCAGCTCTCTTGCATTAATGGATGCAGGTGTTCCTATCAAAACCCATGTTGCAGGCATAGCAATGGGACTCATAAAAGAAGATGAAAAGATTATTATTCTTACTGATATCCTTGGCCTTGAAGATCATTTAGGGGATATGGACTTTAAGGTGACCGGAACAGAGAAGGGTATTACAGCATTCCAGCTCGATACCAAAATCAGCGGTATATCACGTGAAATTATGGAAAAGGCGATCGAGCAGGCACGTCAGGGCAGACTATATATCCTTGGGAAGATGAATGAAACCATCAATGCACCAAGGGAAAACCTTGCCCCTTTTGCACCACGGATTTATACGATGCAGATTAAGCAAGACAAGATTCGTGATGTAATAGGAACAGGTGGAAAAGTTATACGTGGCATCGTAGAACAGACCGGCGTAAAGATAGATATTCAAGACAGCGGACTTATCAATATAGCCTCTCCAGATGGAGAATCAGCACAAAAGGCTATGGAGATAATAAATAGCATTACGGCTGAGGCTGAACTCGGTAAGATTTACCTCGGTAAGGTAAAAAAGATTCTTGATTTTGGAGCATTTGTTGAGATCTTTCCTGGAACTGAGGGGTTGCTTCATATCTCACAGGTATCAGAACAGAGGATAGCGAAGGTAACAGACGAGATACAAGAAGGGGATGAAGTTCTTGTAAAAGTTTTAGAGATCGATAGGTCTGGAAAGATTCGTCTGTCCCGAAAAGAGGCGATGAAAGAAAGGGAAAGTAAAAAGCGGGTCTAACTGATAGGGTATGTTTAGAAAAGAACACCTCCTCAACGGGATACCTGTGGTGATGGAACAAATGAAGAATATGCGTTCTGTCTCCCTTGGCATATGGGTCAAGGTTGGTTCACGGAACGAGCCTCCTGATAAAAACGGCATATCACATTTTCTCGAACACATGTTTTTTAAAGGGACAGAGAAGAGAACAGCAAAGGATATTGCTGTTGAGATCGATTCTCTCGGTGGAGACCTCAATGCATTCACTTCCAAGGAGAGTACAACATTCTATGTGAAAATCCTTGATGAATATATCGATAAGGGCATTGAATTATTGTCTGATATTTTCCTCCATTCTACATTTCCTGAAGAAGATGTTGAGAAAGAGAAAAAGATTATCAAAGAGGAAATAAAAATGGTTGAGGATACACCTGACGACTATGTTCATGACCTGTTTAATCAGACCATTTGGGGTCATACAGATCTTGGACAGCCAGTTCTCGGACGCAGAGAGACGATCAGATTATTTACGAGACATGACCTCATTTCTCACATCAAAACATATTACGGTACAAAGGATGTAGTTATATCCTGTGCAGGGAATTTTGATCCTGAACAGCTCATACCCATGCTGAATAAAAATCTTGGTAACTTGAGGAGAGGTTCTGAACCCGAGAGAAGCACCCTGTATGACTTTAACAATACAGTCAGGGTCTTTCACAAGGAACTTTCAGAGGCACATATCTGTTTAGGTGTCAAAGGAATCTCTCAGGCAAGTGAAGAACGGTACAGCCTTTTTGTACTGAACACCATTCTGGGTGCCGGGATAAGCTCAAGGCTTTTTCAGGAGATAAGGGAAAAAAGGGGTCTTGCCTATGCAATATATTCTTTTCTTGCATCATATTTTGATACAGGTGTATGGGGCATCTATGCCGGTGTCAGCAAGAAAAGGGTGAAAGAAGTATTGGAATTAGTTCTGGACGAGATGCATAGTTTAAAGGATACCCTGAGTGAGGGAGAACTCAATCGTGCAAAAAGCCAGCTCAAAGGAAATATTGTTCTGGGTCTTGAATCAACAAGCAGCCGCATGAATAATATTGCACGTCAGGAAATATACCTGGGCAGATATTACTCTCCAAAGGAGATCATGAGAGAGGTTGATTCAATTACTCTCAATAACATCAAAGAACTTTCAGAAAAGCTCATCAAAAAGGAGAGTTTCTCACTCACAGTCTATGGCCCTGTGAATGAAAAGGATTTTGAAGGAATATTACATGAATGCTGGCTGAAAGCTCCGACTTTCAGTCGGAGATGAAAGCCAGCTTTATGAAAATATTTTCCTTGCATGGAAGCCCCGACTTTTAGTCGGAGAGCTTCACATTAAAAAAACAGGAGGTATCAATATGCCAGCATATGAATATACCTGTAAAGACTGTAAAAAGGATTTTACAATTTACCTTTCGATCAAGGAATATGAATCGAATCCGAAGATCACGTGCACGAACTGCCAGGGCAGCAATATCGTGAAGAAGCTGACGTCCTTTTTCACTAAGACGAGCAAGAAGTCATAACAATTACACAACTGAAAGGTTAAAAGGTGATCAGGAACGTTCATTTTCTTGAAAACATGGAAAGAGAGTTTATCTCAAGACAAAAGCTTTCCTATAAAAAGTGTTTGCAAATATTCGAGTCAATGTGGCATGAAGGGATAAAACTCGGGGTATTGCCTCCTAAAGAACCGCTTGAAGGAATTGATGTTGATATAAAAATTGCTAAAATCATTCATTCGTGTTTGAAGAGCTCCTCGCAAAAATAGGTACCGTTCTTAATAAATACAAGCTCCCCTATATGATTATCGGGGGGCAGGCTGTATTGCTTTACGGAGAACCCCGTCTTACCAGAGATATCGACATTACCCTCGGAGTTGATATCGATTTTCTTGATACACTTTTGGATGCTGTTCAAGAGCTTTCCCTAAAACCCCTCCCTGAAGACATACAATCATTTGTCAGACAGACCATGGTGTTGCCTGCCCTAAATGAAACGACCGGGATAAGAGTGGACTTTATCTTCTCATTTACTCCTTTTGAAACTGAGGCTATCAAGAGGGCAAGAAAAATAACCCTTATGGATCAGGCGGTCTCTTTTGCATCACCGGAAGACGTTATCATACACAAAATATTCGCTGGAAGGCCACGCGACATCGAAGATGTCAAATCAATTCTTCTCAAAAATCCGGAGATCGACATACAATATATCCGGAAATGGCTGAAAGAATTTGATGAATCCTCTGATGAGAAGATATTCTTAAAGTTATTTGAAGAAATATTGAAGAGATAATAGATGACAGATGACAAAACAAGGAAATCGCCAATTGTATGTCTGTCTTCTGTGCTCTGTGCTCTGAATATCTGGCTTCTTACTTCTGTTATCTGTACTCTGAAACAAGAGGCATAGGGGGGATAAATATAAACAATTTGGCATATCTGATATAATTTACACAGAATTACAAAATGAAACATACATGTCTCAAAAGACACAAAGTACAATGAAACTGTCATTGCGAGGAGTCCACATAAGGCGGACGACGAAGCAATCCCAAAAGAAGAGATTGCTTCGCCCGCGGCTCGCAATGACAGTTTAAAGGTATTTTCAGGTGAAAACTATTATTGAAAAAAGATTATTCTGGTTTTTAAAAGAGGGAACCGAGCTTGATCTTTCAGATAAGGCACAGCTTGATATGTATGTCCAGCAGGTACTTACAAGAGGAAAGACTTCTGATATCAAAAGACTTTTCAGGATAATTGTCCCCTCTGTTTTTCACGACTCTTTCACCCGCATAAAAAGCTTTTTACCCAAAGAGGTAAAAAGGTTCTGGGAGGAAGATATTGGAGATTCTCACCAGTCTGCAAAGAAAGATACTCGTTCTCTTTAGCAACGTGCCTGATAAAGATGCCTTTTACCTTACAGGTGGTACAGCACTATCGGCTTTTTTTATTAAACATAGAATCAGCCATGATCTGGATTTCTTTACAAATATTGAAGAACTTATTCTGCCTTTCAGTCAAAAGCTTGAAGCATCCTTGAAAAATGATAATCTCGTCGTTGAAAAATTGCGGGGATTCCATTCCTTTGTAGAACTTACCGTAAGTTCATCTGAAGATTCAACAATAATTCATATCGCCCTGGATTCTCCTTTTAGGTTTGAACAGCCATTCGAATCTCAAGAAATTTCAGGTATAAAAGTAGATAGCCTGATAGACATTGCCAGCAATAAGCTCCTTGCTCTTTTCGGGAGAGCTACATTAAGAGATTTCATAGATGTCTATTTTCTTGCAAAAGAATATTTTGATAAAAAATATCTTATTGAAAAAGCTGCAAAAAAAGATCCGGGCTTTGACCTCTATTGGCTTGGAGTAGCAATGGAGAGGATTAATGAATACCCTGACGACTCTCCAGATATGCACCCCCTCACACGCCCGTGTTCAATGAGAGAACTTAAGGACTTTTATAGTATCTGGAGAAAAGAGATTTTGAAAGAGATTACTAAAGGTGAGTAGAATATCGAATTGTATTTACCTGACACTGTTCCCCAACACCGACACTGTTCACAGATTACTGACACGGTCGAGAGATTCAGACAATCTGTCTTCTGTGCTCTGTGTTCTGAAGTCTGGCTTCTTACTTCTGTTATCTGTACCCTGAAACAAGAGGCATAGGGGGGATGAATGACGGAAATAATGCTAACGGAAGTAGTTGAACGAAAAATCTACATGATTCTAGGCCATAAGGATGAAGGATGAAGTCTCAGAGCGATTTGCATAATGCTGACAAGGCAAAAAATAATAATGCAAAAAATAATAATTGTGTTTTTGAATAAAAAAATTTAAAATTTTAAAAATTATAAAGGAGATATTGAGCTATGCATGTAACCATTTCAAACATTAATCCAGCTACGAATGACCTGCCTTTTATTTCGGTGAATGTTCATATCCAGGACACTGAAAACCTTGGACAGGAAGCGATTTTTCATGTACTTATTGATCAGGGTGACGCATTATTGTCTGAAATAAAAGATCTTTCACGGGACAAAGTCAAAGATTTTCTTACTGCTATCTTACAGGAGATTGACTACGCACAAATAGACTAACAGGGATTTGGAATGACTACCGTACTGTTACAAACAGAGTTTCCTGATATAACACTTGTTAAACGTGGCAAGGTAAGAGATATATATGAAATTAATGATAAGTATCTTTTCATTATTGCTACTGACCGTATTTCTGCATTTGATGTAGTATTGCCAAATGGGATACCTGAAAAGGGCAGGGTGCTTACACAGATATCAATCTACTGGTTTCAACGGATGAAGGATATTATTCCAAATCATATTATTGCAACAGAGGTAAAGAATTTCCCTGAGAGGCTCCATAAATATGCGGATATCATTGAGGGAAGAAGCATGCTTGTGCAAAAGACAAAACCAATACCAGTCGAATGTGTTGTTCGGGGTTACCTTACTGGGTCCGGATGGAAGGAATATAAAAAAAGTAGAACTATCTGTGGTATCAGACTGCCTGATGGGCTTGTTGAATCATCCAGACTGAATGAACCAATATTTACCCCCACTACAAAGGCTGAAGAGGGGCATGATATTAATATTCCTTTTGATGAAGTAGTTGGTATCGTTGGACGGGAGATGGCAGAAAGGTTGGAAGATGTCAGCATTCAGGTCTATTCAAAGGCAAGGGATTTAGCTGGAAAAAAAGGTATTATCATAGCAGATACGAAATTTGAATTTGGATTAAACAATAATGAACTCACCTTGATTGATGAGCTTCTTACCCCTGACTCTTCACGTTTCTGGTCAATAAAGGATTATGCCCCTGGCAGAGGACAGGACAGCTTTGACAAACAGATTGTAAGAGACTATCTCCTTACCCTTGACTGGAATCAACAATACCCGGCACCGGTACTTCCTGATGAGATTGTAGAAAAAACAACAGCAAGATATAGAGAAATTCTCAGAATTCTTACAAGTTAACATAAAATAATTTAACCACAGAGGACACAGAGTGCACAGAGGGAAATGAGGATTGTGGTTTTCATTTATTCGCCATCGACATATCTTCCAGTATTTTTAATTTGGCTATTTCACCAAGTGCTATCAATGTGTCACCAGCCTTTACTGTGCTTCGGAAGGTCGGATTGAACTTCATATCACCTGTGGCTTGCTTGATGGCCACAATGATAATGCCCAGTTCCTTTCCAATACCACATTCATCCAGGGTGAGACCTACAAGACGGGAACCTTCCTGAATTGGTATTTCCTCCATCTGGAGGTCAATATTCCCGGTCTTTGTAGCGAATTCTATAAAGTCAACAACAGCAGGTTTGATAATAGTCTGTGCCATCCTGAGTCCACCAATGTGATATGGCGATATAACTCTGTCAGCCCCTGCTCTGAGCAACTTCTGCTCAGAGCCTTCTTCTCCTGCTCTTGCAACGATAAAAAGGTCAGGATTTAATACTCTGGCACTCAATACGACATAAAGGTTCTCTGCATCTGTGGGGAGTACGGATACTAACCCCTTTGCCTTTTCAATACCAACCTTTTTCAACATTTCATCTTTTGTTGCGTCTCCTTCAAAAATAAGGGTATCTTCTCCTTCCTTCAATATATCAGGTTGTTTTTCAATAATAATAAATTTTACATGCCTGCCTTTCAGTTCTTTGCAGATGATCTTGCCCATCCTTCCGTAACCACAGATGATATAGTGGTCTCTTAATTCTTTGACTTTCTTTTCCAATCTTCTCCTCCCGAATATCTCCTGGATCTCGCCTTCCAAAAGAGATTTGGCACCTGCGCTGAGTGCATACAGCATGGTGCCAACACCACTTATTATAAGGATAATAGTAAATAATCTTCCACCTGAAGAGAGCTCTCCTACTTCTTTATATCCAACCGTGCTCAGTGTTATTATCGTCATATAGAGAGAATCCAAGAAATTCCATCCCTCTATGCCCATATACCCTGCTATGCCAAAGGCAATAATAAAAGCTATCAAAATGGCTGAGGATATCAGTCTTTTCCTGATTTCTTTCAACACACTTCAATCTCCTCAAACAAAATAATACTCATAACCGCAAAGGATGCAGAGAAATATATTAAATATAACAAAAAAAGACCTAAAAGACACTGACTAAGGACTACACAGAGAAAAATGAGAATAGTGGTTAATCCTCAATTACCAATAAGTTCCATGAGAGTCTGTGAGTCTTTATATCCAGGAATAATCCTTCCGTCAGGGAGGATTATAGCAGGCGTGCCTGATATCCCGAGTCTTTCGGCGAGTCTTATATTTCCTTCTATGGCAGAGGTCTTACATTTTGGTTTGGGCATCGGTTTTTTCTCATATGCATCTTCAAGGATAGCAAGGGATTTTTCACAGACAATGACTTCTGATACTTCTTGCGCCCCCGAGTGCATCTTCAGCGGATACATCTTTATATAAAAGGCAATATCCTTTCTCTCATTGATGACCTTCTTCATCTCCTGATGAAGTTTTGCGCAGTATGGTCAATAAGGGTCAGAAAAAACAATCACCTTTTTTGATGCATCTTTATCCCCCATGAGAATGGCATCATCAAGGGGAATCTGGGATATGTCAATTTTATTGATTTCAGAAAGTCTTTCCTGAGAGAGGTTCCTTTTTGTTCGAATCGCAAAGATTGCACCGGTTATCAGGTGTTGCTTTGAATAATCAATGTATGTCAACCCCTTTTTGCCACTTATTTCGATATACACCTCCCACAACCCCTTGATAGGGCTTGATTTTATATCCATCACCTTCAGGTTATTCGCCATATCTTTTAATAATACTGACGCCTCGTCATTGCTTAGCGTATGACATTTTGAACAGTCCTGACCCTTGTCGCTAAAGGCATACGAATATGGTATAGGCAATAGCAACAACCAACCCACGATTGAGAAAAGTATTATAGTCAGATTTTTATAGTTCATTCTGGTATCGCTGTTATTTTTACAATCATGTCAATTCTCTCTTTTGCATCTTCTTCATCCAACTTCTGGATTGCAAAGCCAGCATGAACAAGGACATAATCCCCTACCTCGAGTTCATTTTCCATGAGGAGAATGCTTATCTCCCGCTGTGCTCCGTAAACATCAACAACTGCTCTATTGCCTTCTATACTGATTATTTTTGAAGGAACCGCAAGACACATATATTATCAAACACTCCTTTCATTCAGATGTTTTTAGTTCATACTGGATTAATTCAATAATCCTTGGAATCTTTGTCTTAATTTCAGGGGAAAGTTCCATCCCCATTTTCAGGGATTTCGGTTCAATTCCTATGACTGTTGTTTGAGGGGTTTTGCCAAACAAACCGGACAAATTGATAACCTCCAATATGCCAATCTGATGTACCGATGTCTTGAACCCGGACGGACAGCTCTGAACATCATTGATATCAAAGCGATAGATAGAACCTGGTATTCCCCCTCCTTTTACTGCATCAATTACTATTAACCTGTCTGCCTCCGTGATAATGTTTAAAAGACGAAAACCATCAGTTCCACCCTCCACAATTGAGACTTCAGGGGGAAAATCCAATCTTGAAAGTTCATTCACTACATGAACTCCTATCCCTTCATCAGATAATAAAATGTTGCCAACTCCAAGGATAACAACTTTTTGGGGGGAGATGGTTTCTCCCCCCGTTTTATATGATGGAGCATGTAAAGTCAACTGACTCATTCCACAATGAACTTTCTTATTTCGTTCGTCTTGGGATCAATGATATGAATCGCACAAGCCAGACAAGGATCGAATGAACGGATTATCCTAACCACATTAATCGGGTTTTCAGGATCAGGCACTGGAGCACCAATCAGGGCTTCCTCATATTGACCACGCGTTCCATTTTCACACCGAGGCGAGGCATTCCAGGTAGAAGGCACAACTGCCTGGTAATTCTCGATCTTCTTGTTCTTTATCTTGATCCAGTGTCCCAAGGCACCTCTTGGTGGCTCAAAGAATCCAACACCCATACCGCTTTCTGGTGGATCCCAATGTTCAGTGTCGTGGATCTTAAAGCCTGGTTTTGTCATTGCAGTCTGCAGATCATCAAGCCATTTGTAGCAGGCATCTACGATAAGCCTTGTTTCGATAGCACGTGCAGCATGACGGGCGACTGCACCAGGTTTGGCACCTTTTTTGACCAATCCGATCAGGTCAGGATTTTTAGCGATAATCATTCTTGCTAATGGTCCGACCTCCATGGCCTTACCGTCATAACGAGGGGCCTTGACAAAGGAATAAGCATCTTTTTTGTCGAGGTTAAATATCTGCTCACCATCATATGGATGCACAGGCTTATTTTCTTTATACCAGGCATGTTTTACAGATTCAGTTATCTTCTTTGGATCGAATGGGTCAACTTTGATGTTTGCTGGATTTAAGCCCACAATTACACCTGCAGGAAAAACAAGGTCTTTTCCATCAGAATCTTTTTCAAATGCACCATATGAAAGGTAATTGTAATGACCGCCACCTACACCCATCTCAGCAAGTTTCCATAATGGGCCTGTCCCGAAAGCAAGGACATCAGGGATATAGACCTCATTGATAAACTTGGCCTGTTCGTCAAGCATAGTACGGAAACGGGCTACCTGATTAATATCGGGATATGATGTAACACCGCCTACAACAATATTCTGATAATGAGGAGTCCTGCCACCCCATATAGCACCCATATTCCTTGCCTTTGCATGCATCTTCAGGGCATCAATATAATGCTTGACAGCAGTGATAACTATTTCTGGATCTTTCACACAGAAGTCATCTGGTTCATACCGTGGAGTAAGCGGAAAAGTATCTTTACTCTTCACTAAACCTATAATCTTATCCTTGACAGCAAGCAGGTCTTTATCCTTCCCTTTGTAGTTGGCAATAGCCATGATATCAATGTAATCAAGTGCACTCAACTGGTAAAAATGAAGTGGGTGATCATAAATGAACTCCGCACCCATCACAAGATTTCTAATGAGTGTGCCACCCCATGGAACCTTTGCCCCAAAGGCTGCATCTAATGCACGGGCAGAGCATACTTGATGAACACTATAGCAAACACCACAGAAACGGCTGGTTACAAAGGAGGCGTCACGAGGGTCTTTCCCTGTCAATAAGGCTTCAAACCCTCTGGCCATGGTACCACTACTCCAGGCATTTGTGACCTTACCTTTATCTATTTCTACTTCTATCTTCAGATGTCCTTCGATCCTGGTAATTGGATCAATTGTAATTTTCTTTCCCATTTATGCTCACCTCCTTTAGCTATTCTCTTTTTTGAACAATCCGGCTTCTCTCATTGCCCATATATTCTTTGAGGCCTCACTCTCAGCGGTATAAAGAGGTGTCATTTCAGCATAAAAACCAGGCTCAGCACATCCCATACAAACAGCACCGCAATCAATACAGAAATTTATTCCGTCATTCCACCTGCGAATAGGGCAATCTGAGTTCGTCATTGGTCCCTTGCAACCCTTCTTAAATAAACACCATTCCTTTTGTGCTGGATCGTTCCAATCAATAAGAAATCTGCCAGCATCGAAATGGGCACGTCTTCTGCAATTATCATGAATTGTCTCTTTAAAGTACATTACAGGACGACCGATTTTATCCAGCTCTGGTACCTTTCCTGTTGTTAAGAAATAGAGAACTGTTCCTGCCAGATGATCTGGATGAACAGGACAGGTAGGAAGGTTAATTACTGCCTTTCCTAAAAGAGCTTTATTAAGCCCTATACCTTTAGAAGGGGTAGCTGCAGGGATACCGCCATAAGTAGCACAGGCACCAACCGCAATAATTGCTGCTGCATTCTTGGCAGCTTCCTCAAGAATTGCTTTGAAAGGACGTCCACCAACCATACAGAAGCGGTCATCAGCAGATGGAACTGAACCTTCAACAATCAAGACATAGCCGCCATCCTTTACAGTATCATGGTAAGCCTTTTCTGCGAGATCGCCTGCTGCAGCCATTGCTGTTTCATGATACCTGAGAGATATTTTATCAAGAAGAATTGAAGAAGCACGGGGGTGAAGAATCTGGGTAAACGATATAGTACATCCTGCACAATCCTGTCCCTCGAGCCATATTACAGGTGGTTTCTTCGATGCAGCCTCCATTGCATGGGCAATCCCGGCTGCAAATTCCAGTTCTGAGAGGCCAAGGACTGCTGCTGTTGCAGCACAATACCTCAGGAAGTCTCTTCTGTTTATTCCATGAGTTTCTATGATCTCAAGGAATTCCTTACTTACGACATCCTCTTCCTTCATAAAATCACCTCCTTTTAGGTCTGGTTCTGCTTATTGAGCAGAACTTTTTCCCTCTCTTCCTTATCACCTCCCATCTCCCTTGAAGTCTAAGCTCAATACTTCATTATTTAACTTATTTTATATAATAACGTATAGGAACGAGAGGTGAAAGTCAAGATTTTTAGTGCGTAATCTAT
>VGWY01000002.1 GCA_016873575.1 Nitrospira sp.
TAAGAACAAATATCTCTTTTATTTATTACAAACAAAAAAAAGCTTGAATATATTAATATTTTTTCCTTTTTTATGGCTTCTTTTTTTATATGTCAATCTCCGTGCCTCTGTGTCTCTGTGGTTATTAGAATGCTTTTCAACTTTTTTACGAAAGAACCTAAATTTTTTATCAAGAAATAGATATGTAGCAATAAAAGGGATCAATTAAACGGGTTGAGTCTTTGACTGAATCTCTTCTATTGCCTCTTGAGCAATAATCCTGACATCTGCATTTTCATCATTTATTGCTTCATGAAGAAAGGGGATGGTATCTTGCTGTCCGATTATTCCGAGCAGATAAGCAGCATCACCCCGTATCATGGGGTTTTGATTTTTCAAAAGTGGGAGGATAAAGGGTATAGCTTGGATTACATTTGCTGAATCCTCTCTTTTTAGGGTTTCGATAAGCGCTGAAACCCCTAACCTGACACGCATCCTTTCATCCTGCAGAAGGTCTCCGATGTATGCATATAATTTTTTATCATGTTTGAACATGTCAATGATGTTTTCGAGAAACCCGTTTTCCATATGGTCTGCAATCATGGTTTTCAGGTCAAAAGGTTCGGGTTTCATCCAGGTATAATACCACAACCAAAAGAATACCATTAACCACAGATAACCACAGAGTTTACAGAGGAGTGGCTGTAAAAATACTGTTGGTTGTTCTTTTTAAAACCTCTTTTTCTCAGTGTTCTCTGTGGTTTTCTTTTCTTCAGTGCGAATTGTTGTATAATTTCCCTACATGAATAGGAGGGACAATGAGGATTTATAACACTCTTTCTGGCAGTAAGGAGGAGTTTATCCCAATTAATTCTCATGGAGTCAAAATATATGCATGCGGAGTGACAGTGTATGATTACTGCCATATAGGACATGCGAGAAGCGCTGTTGTATTTGATGTCATAAGAAGGTATATGAGATATAAGGGTTTTCACGTTACCTATGTAAGGAATTTTACTGATATAGATGACAAGATCATTAACAGGGCAAGGCAGGAAGGGATAACATGGGACATCGTAGCCAAAAAATATACGGATGAATATTACAAGGATATGGACATGCTTGGAGTTGGAAGGGCTGATATTGAGCCAAAGGCAACAGAGCATATTCAAGAGATCATAGATATTGTAAAAGGACTCATTGATAAAGGATTTGCGTATGAGGTTGATGGCAATGTGTATTTTGAAGTGGGTACATTCCCTGGATATGGGAAGTTATCAAAACGGGATAAGGAAGATATGCTGGCTGGAGCAAGGGTTGAAGTAGATGAAAGAAAGAAAAACCCGATAGACTTTGCTTTGTGGAAGGCATCGAAGGAAGGCGAACCTTCATGGGATAGCCCATGGGGTCCCGGCAGACCAGGCTGGCATATCGAGTGCTCTGCTATGTCCCTAAAACATCTTGGAGAGAGTTTTGATATCCATGGTGGTGGTGCAGATTTGATCTTTCCCCATCATGAAAATGAGATTGCACAGTCAGAGGCATTCACAGGAAAACCCTTTGCACGATACTGGATTCATAATGGATTTATTACGATTGATAAAGAGAAGATGTCAAAGTCCCTTGGAAATTTCTTCACCATTAAAGAGATCCTCGACAAATTCGACCCTGAAGTCGTAAGATGTTTTCTCCTTTCAACCCATTACAGGAGTCCGATAGAATTTTCTGATGAGCAGTTGAGAGAGGTGGAGAGTTCCATAGATCGATACTATACCACTGTTATCAGGATTCAAGATTTTCTTAGCAAAAAGGAAAATTCCCCCCTCCCCCCTTTAGAAAAGGGAGGCGAGGGGGGACTGATGGAGAAGACTTTTGAAAATGTTGTCAACTCATTCAATGAAAAGTTTGAAGAGGCCATGGACGATGACTTTAACACAGCCCTCGCACTGGGGCATATCTTTGAATTTATAAGAGATGTTAACAGATTTCTTGACAGCAAGCCATCAGGACCAAAGGCTAAGGAGATCTTATTAAAGGCAAAAGAACTCCTCATGGAAATAGGGGAGGTACTGAACATTTTTGGGAGAACACCTAATGAGTGGTATTGTTCTTTAATGGCTACAAAAAAGATCGGACTGACTAAAGAAGAAATCCTTTATATGATTAAAGAGCGAGAAGATGCAAGGGAAAGGAAGGATTGGGGAATTGCCGATAGCATCAGAAAAGAACTTGAAGGGAAAGGGATTATCCTTGAAGATAAAAAGGATAGAACGGACTGGAAGGTCAAGGTTGGGTGAGAAAATTAAAAACTAAGATATTGCAACAAAATGTTACATAAACGACTTGACAACATTTTATTACTGTTCATTTTCTTATTCACGTCCTGTGTATTTATAATTCCTGCTAATCTTTTTGCAGATGAAACCATCTGCTGCAAAATCCCTCCTGAACTCTCGGGCATTGGCCTGATTGCGTTAAGTCAAAAATCATTCTGTGATTATGTGAGAGAAAAAAATTTTGAGAATGCCTTAAAAATTATTAACGATTATATACAAAGTTTAAGTTCCCAATATAATCCTGATGACCATCTTTATCATGGTTATAAGAAAGAAGTCAATGTAAGAGCCTTTCGAGAAATTTGCAGCAGATTGATACAGGCTGATTTAAAGGTAATACAAAAAATAAGTTCCCCCACAAATAGCCTTTAAAGCCTTGATATAAGTCTCAGGGAAGATAAAAACCTCAAAATTCACCCCAAACAATAAAGGGTACGAATCCTTTTTCTTGTATAATTTATTGACTCAAAAAACTAACAAGAAAGGAGACGCACCCTTGGCAAAGATTATACAGCAAAAGATATTCAGTTGGAAGGATGTAGACAGGAGTGGGGAGTTGGAAAGGCTAACGATGGTAATAGAGGCAATACCTGATGAGGGATTCATGAAGGTATTGGAGGCAGAAAGGAAGGGGCGTCGTGATGATTATCCGATAAGGGCAGTATGGAACAGCATCCTTGCAGGGGTAGTGTATCAACATGTATCGATAGAATCGCTAAGGCGGGAACTTATGAGGAAAGGGGAGTTAAGAGAGGCATGTGGATTTGATCCTGCACTTGGAGAAAAGGCCGTACCATCCAAGGATGCATACTCCTGCATGCTGAGGAAACTGATGAGGGGGCAGGAAGAGATAGAAGCGATGTTTAATGGACTTATAGAGGAACTGAAGAACTATCTACCTGATTTTGGCAGCCACCTTGCCATAGACAGCAAAAAGATAGAGAGTTATGCCAGGGGCAAAAAGAATCCTGAAGACAGTTCAGACCCTGAAGCTGACTGGGGATACAAGACATACACGGGCAAGGGAGCAGACGGAAGTATTTGGGAGAAGATAAGCTCATGGTTTGGATATAAGCTTCATCTGCTGGTTGATACAACGTATGAACTGCCGGTTGGATATACCGTAACACGAGCATCGAGACATGACATTGGGGAGATGCTGCCGATGATAGAGGAAGCAAAGGAGAAACATTTTGAGGACATAGAGACGCTTGCCGGAGACAAGGCATATGACAGCGGGCCTCACAATGAGGTTTTATACGACGAACACGGGATCAAGCCTGTAATAGACATAAGGAATCATTGGAAGGACGGAGAGGAGACGAAGCTTCTCAATCCTGAGAAAACAGATAACGTAGTATACGACTATAAGGGAACGGTATATTGTCATTGTCCTGAGGGCAACGAACGATACGAGATGGCATATTGTGGATTTGAGAAAGACAGGAATACATTGAAATACAAGTGTCCATTATCGGCCTACGGTATGGAGTGCAAGGGATATGTCCAGTGCTCGAAAGGAACGAATGGCAGGATAGTAAGGATATCACTTGATACAGACAGGAGAGTATTTGTACCGATAGCAAGGAGCAGTTACAAATGGCAGAGGATATACAATGGGAGGACAGCGGTTGAAAGAGTAAACAGCAGGATAGATTTATCCTTTGGATTTGAACACCACTTTGTGAGGGGAAAGGCAAAGATGATTCTCAGGGTTGGCCTGGCGCTGATAGTAATGCTGTCGATGGCACTGGCGCGGATAAAGAGAGACCAGATGGAAGACATGAGATCACTGATAAAACAAGCGGCGTGAACGAATAGATTTTACCGATTAGAGGCACATCAAGGGGTAAGTGTTCCCTGTTGCGGGGAATTGAGATATGAAAAGGCTTATGATGAGACAAAAACGGTGTTAGTTGGGGAAAATGCATCCTTCTGCTCCTGAGAGGGGCAACCTCTTGGCACAGTGCAACTTGTAAAAAACGATTTCTCGAATGCCTCATACAACTTGTCCCTTGCGAATTTTTTAGCCCGATGCTATCCTTTCCATAAGCTTACCTTTTTGATACACCTCATTGGTTTAACATAAAAATGGGGGGTTGTATTTAAAACATGGGAATGTTGACAGTGTTTATTTCCATCCTATTAATTCTTTTGATGAGTTTGCCTATCTATGCGGAATCCATTGAATCCATCAAACTCCTCAAAATCTCCCCTCAAGACGCCTGTGCAATAATAAAAAACATTGATGGGAAGATGCAGATTATCAAGATGGGGGATTTGATAGGTAATGGCAAAATAGTTGAGATAACAAAGGGACGGGTTGTGATTGAGGAGAAGACTGATAGTGGCCCGGAGACAGTAATTATAAGGCTTGAGGATGGAAAGCAGAGGGTCGAGAGGATAAAGAAAGGCGTAGATAAACAGCCTCTGCTTTTGCGCCCTCAGTGAAGCTCCCGGACTAAAAGTCGGGGCTTCCATGCAAGGGAAACATTTTGTTCATATAGCTGGCTTTCATCTCCGACTGAAAGTCGGAGATTTCAGCCAGCATCCATGTAAATGAAGGTGTCCCATTGGTTGCCCGCAACAACAATGTTCTGTCAATATCCGTTGTATTAAACATCATTGTCTTTATCCTTTCTTTATTTATTCAAACTATTTCTTTTGCCCAGGATTTTACCGCAAATACCCTCGGTGATTATGGCAATGTTACGGTTATGGAAGTAACAGGAAATTATGATGCTAAAAATCCTGATGGCGCGTGGAACTACATACCGAGGCAAGAAATAGCAAAAGAATTCTTCAGGATCCATAAGGACGAATATGACTTCCTCGTCATCTTTTCCAACTTTGACTTCCAGATGCCTGATACAGAAACAAAGGCATTATATCTCGGAGTTAAGAACGATACACAGGGCATAGGGCAACCAATTTTTGATAATTCAATACTTTTTGGAAGCAATGGTAAACTTCAAGGCATTATAGATATAGGAAATATCTCGAATATTGTAACAAATCCTCTCGATCCCGAATTTGAAGATACCCTTTCTACCCTCGGCCATGAACAGATGCACAGATGGGGTGCGTATGTAAAATTCAAGGATGCATCAGGGAACACCAGTTCAGCCCTACTCGGAAAGGATGGGAGTCACTGGAGCTTTTTGTTCGACTCTGATGCCTCGGTTCTTTTAGGTAATGAGTGGCAGGACAACGGCAATGGTACATTCACATCCATTGGTGCAAGAAAATATTATAGTCCCCTTGATTTATACCTCACGGGATTTTATGACAAATCACAGGTGCCTCCAATGCTTCTTATTGATAATCCGAATATTGACCCTAAAAGACTTCCTGAAATCGGAATCACCATTTCTGGAACGCCTCGATATATCACAATTGATGACATTACTGCAGCAGAAGGGGAGAGGATTCCTGATCCTTCAGAATCACAGAAATCATTCAAGACTGCTTTTATATTAATAACATCACCAGGTACATTCACCGGTTACGAATTATATGAAATTGAAAACATAAGAAACGGATGGGTGACAAGATTTTCAGTTCTTACGGGTGGTCAGGGTATTGTTGAGGTTGCCTCAAACTCTGAGGTAGATATTCCAACAAATCCCGGTGTTACTTTGCCTCCTTTTACTCCGAGAACCATTCCTCCAGATATAGAAGACGGTGTTAAATGGCTGATGAATAATCAGATGATTGATGGAAGCTGGATGGATTTGACCCAGACATTAGAAAGGGATACCGCAGAGGTAGTGTTCGTGTTGAAGAAATTTGATATTGCACAGCAGAGCTATTTCAAGGGGCTTCAGTGGCTCAATGGGGCTTATTCAGAAAACATAGATTATCTCTCAAGGAAGATAAATGCCCTTGTGAATTCGGGTCAGGATATAGCGACACTAATAGATGAACTCCTTTTGAGACAAAACCCCGACGGAGGTTGGGGAAGCAATGGAAGCTATGGAAGTAACCCCGTGGATACTTCCCTTGCTTTAAAAGTGCTTGCAGTGACTGGTTATCCAGACCAGGGTGTCATATCAAAGGCCATTGAATACCTGAAGTCAAAACAGAATGCTAATGGTGGATGGGGAAGTGATGATGAGGAAAGCAGTATTGAGGCAACAGCAAATGTACTATCTGCATTTAATAAATACAGGGATAAATATCAATTAGAGGATCAGATTTCGAGAGGCATTGCATGGCTGATTAATAAGCAAAATAATGACGGGGGGTTTGGAAATAGTCCAAGTACAATTTATGATACAGCCTTAGCAGTCTTAACTTTAAGGGAATTCGATGTATCAACAGATATTACAAATAATGGACTGAATTATATCCTCAATATCCAGTCAGAGAACGGAAGCTGGTATGAAAGCCCCTATCAAACAGCCCTTGCAGTTAGTGCGGTATGGAAAGCAACAATTGATCCAGACTTATCTATAAAGAGTGGTGACATAACATTCATACCGCCTTCTATAAAGAGCCTTCCATCCAATGTCGTTATTAATGCGAATATATGGAATTTAGGAAGGACAGATGTGCCCCGGGCAAAGGTGTCGCTACATGATGGAGAACCATCACTTGGTAAAAAACTTGGAGAGCAAATCATTGCCTTCACTGGCCAGGCATCCACAACTGTAACCTTCTCTGTAACAATCAGTGACGTAAACGAACATAGATTCTATATATCGGTTGACCCTGAAAATCTTATAAAGGAGTCAAACGAAGTAAACAACATGGCCTTGAATATCCTCAGGCCTGAAGCAACCCATGATTTTGAGATACTGCCTTCTGATATTACAGTTTCTCAAAACCCTGTGGATATATTTAAAGATGTAAAGATTACATCAAAGATAACAAATAAAGGCACGATGAATGCTTACAATGTTCAGGTTAAGTATTATATTGATGAAGGCGGAATTCCCTTTGATATAGCAACATCAACCGTTGATATCCCTGCAAACTCTACTATCACCAATGAAATTACATGGAGGACAAACAAGGCAGGAGAAAATCTTTTGTTAACTGTTTTTGCAGACCCATTCAATTCCTTTACAGAGCTTTCAGAGGAAAATAATAAGGCATTCACATATCTCACAGTAAGTGGCTCGATAGAACCGAACCTGACAACCTCGTATAAGGATATGACGATAATCCCTAATCCCGCAAATGAAGGAGGAAGCGTAAATATTTCAGCCCTCATCAAGAATGATGGATTCTCACCTGCAAGCAATATAGCTGTAAACTTCTATAAAGGAGTTCCAGGAGTAGATGGAGTTCTTTTCGGAAGCCAGACGATTTCATCTCTTAACCCAGGTGAAAGCAATAGGGTTTCTATAGACTGGATGAATATCATGGAATCAGGAGAAAGGATTATCTATGTTCAGATAGACTCTGATAACCAGATAAAAGAAATCAGGGAAGATGACAATGATGCCTTTATAACACTGAAGATCCTCAGCCTTCCTGATTTCGCTGTTTCAACAAATTCTATTGTCTTTACACCTTCAGCGCCAAAAGATGGTGATGTCGTTTCTATCCAGGTAACAGTCCAGAATAAGGGAGAGCAGGGTGCATCAAATGTCCCCGTCAAGGCATATGAAGGAAATACACTTATTGGTTCTCAGATTATTCCTTCTATCTCAGGTAATTATCAGGCGGGTGTGTCTTTTTCTTATGATACCACTGGAAAGAGCGGTGTACATCGGATAACTGTTATCGTTGACCCTGACAATACAATCATCGAACAAAGTGATGACAACAACCAGGCATCCAGAACCTTTGGCGTACAGGATGCTAATCTGTGGTTGACCGAGAAGTATATTTCACCCAATGGCGATGGTGTAAAAGACGGTACCCAGTTCTTCTTCAGGCTGAATGCACCAAAAACTGTGAAGATTATTGTAATTAATTGGAAAGGCGAGACTATTAGAACATTCAGGGGAAGTGAGTTTGAAAATACCACAGGAGGCAATATCATATGGGACGGGCTTGATGACAATGGCATGGCTGTTGATGATGGCCGGTATCAAATACAGATAGTTGATGTAAACAACAATATCCTTGGTAGTTTACCCGTCATAGTTGACAACAACCGCTCACCCCTGACAGATGCAATAGGCACAAAGCATTTGATGAATAATAATCTTACCTGTAAGCTGCCTGATATCTCAGATGAGAATTGGGAATGGCTTCCTGATGAAAGTGGCATAGTATTTTCAATTACTTCTTCAAATATCCCTGACTATTTAGAAGGTATTTACACAATGGCTCCTGATGGGAAGGATGTTCTCAAATTGCTCTCTATAAATTTGACTGAAAATGACGTCGTTGATTTATCAAGCTGGGCACTCTCGCCAGATGGAGAAAGAATTGCATTCTTATCATGGAAGTACGACCCTCAAAATAAAAGATACACAGAACAATTATGGGTAATGGATAGTGACGGAAAGAAGATGAATTTATTACTGTCACATGAGCAGGTTGATAATGACACAATCCTTGATATGAAATGGTCACCTGACAGTAAATATATCTTGTACAATTTTGGGCCTGTATACGTATCCGGTTATAGTGCTTATGATCTCTGGATAATAAATGTTGGAACCTTGGAAAAGACAAAAATAGACTGGGGTTATCTCACGATAGATCTCTATGCTGAATGGTCACCTGATAGTAAGGAGATAGCCTATTTTGTCATTCCCTCAGATGGTAGTTGTATTGATGAACTGAAGGTATCTGATTTATCAGGGAATAAGAAAACTATTTTCACATTCGATCATTGCACATGGTACACCCCAATCCATTGGGTTGATAATAAGAAAATAGTAACCCATCATCCCTCTATGCAATCTCAATTATGGCTCTTTGATGCAAGTGGAAATGGAAATCATAGAAAACTTTCTGATGATTTTGAAGGCGAGATTTCTATAGCTCCTGATAGAAAATCCATTGCTTATATCAGCAGTAATGCAAGTTATGATTATTTTGTAAACATATCTGATACAACAGGCAACATACAGATTCTCCATGAAACTAAAAATTCTGATCCGGATTATTTCTATACCATTAATGCTATCAAATGGTCTCCTGATTCAACAAAAATATCTTTTATAGAAGAAGGTTATCCCCAAAATCCTTATCAAACAGACAAGGTTCTAAATTCCCTTATTGTTATTGATGTAAAGACAAAGCAGAAGAAATCACTTGATGTCAGCTCTATTGCCCAGAATAACAATACTGCCATGAAGCTATTTGAATGGCTGTCAGATAGCCTTTCGATTTTAGCTTCTGAAACAGACCTCTATAATCAAATAGGGGATCTTTATGTCATTCATTCTGAGACTGGAAGGAGTCAACGTTTACTTCCGGACATAACCTTGCCCCTATGTGCAGATAAAATTCTATCACCTCTCGGCCATTATTTAACCTATTATCAAGATGGATACCAGACAGGTGCATGTAATCCCAAATATAGAGACTTATGGGCAATGAGTACCCTCCTTAACCTTACTGCTGAACTGAGGGCTGCTAAAGAGAAATCAGCAGTTATTCTCAAGGGTGTTGCAACAGACCTGAACTTTGAAGGTTATATGCTCGAATATGCTGATGCAAAGAATCCGACTCAATGGAATCTTATCAGTCCTCCATCTCATATACCTGTAATAAATGATGTATTTACCACATGGGTTCCACCATATGAAGGAACTTTCTCGGTGAGACTTACTGTATGGGATAAGGCAGGGAATGCGGCGTGGGACAGAAAAAGAGTCTTCTGGGGACTTGCATCGAGCATAACAAATCTCTATAAGACTCTTGAGATATTCTCTCCAAATGGAGATGGAATAAAAGATTCTGTTGAATTGCATTATAGAGTTCTTGAACCTGTGCATCTTGAATTCAATATTTATGACGGAAATGATTATCTCATCACAACAATCCAGAGGGATTATACATTACCTGTTGATGATTATATAACATGGGATGGACGGGACAGCAGCGGGAAGATTGTACCGGAC
This sequence comes from Nitrospira sp., assembly GCA_016873575.1. GTDB lineage: Bacteria > Nitrospirota > Thermodesulfovibrionia > Thermodesulfovibrionales > SM23-35 > VGWY01. The sequence continues at coordinate 10,349 of VGWY01000002.1, forward strand.
GGAAAATATAAGATAAAGGTCTTTACGTATGAATTCTTTGTAGAGGTTGATAACACACCACCTGATGTCAATATAGCGTTAACCCCTCTCAAAGAAGACCTTGATGGGGTTATTTTTGCGGAATTGCTGTGCCATGCAGTTGATAACAGGATCAAAAACTGGGTTATTGAATATGGAGAAGGTGACAATCCGAAGGAATGGTATAAATATAGAGAAGGGGAGGGACTGCTTGTTAGGAGAGATGATGAGGGCAATGTATTAAATCCAATACAGGATACCTTGATCAGTAGATTTTCCTATTCTGATATTGAATGGCTTGTTGGAAAAAAGTTAAAGATTTCGGTTGAAGATTTTGCCGGCAACAAAATAACTGCTGTTACTGATTTCCTGAATGAAAGAATAATTCTTAATATATGGGATGGTTTTCCCATATCTGAATCCACAACAATTTCTTCTTTTTTAGGCAAAACAGGACATCATTCCCTTGGAGGATTGGAAACTATCAGATTACAGATTGCCAGTATGAATGTTCAATATTGGAATGGCAAGCAATGGTTTGACACTCAACCAGTAATGAATCCGCCTTCAGGCAGGATAAATAATTTAGATTGGGATAACTCGGTCCTCAATTTAGACGAAGTCTATGCAGTGAGGATAAAGGCTGTGGATATACCGGGACAGGAGCACTATTCAAATATGCTTTCTTTTAGATCAGTATTTAGTATTGATAGCCCTTGTGGCTCAACAGGAACTCTTCTTATAGCTAACAATTCTCTTTTGGAGGAACTCCAATTAATTAAGCTCCAGGTACAGAGCGATGTGGATACAAATTATTCCCAACTGACTGATTATCACGTCTATGATTTCACAAAAGGTGATTACATCCCGGCGGGTATATTCTATCCTCCAATCCCTCCCATTCAATCCGGGATGACATATAAGTTCAGAATGGTCGGGATTGGTGTCAGCGGGAAAATATATGAAAGTGTTACACAGTATCCACAAGATTGCCCTGTTAAAATCTCCCTTGATGTTAAATACGAAGAAGTTGATTGTGGCCTTATATCTCATAAGGCAGAGCTTTCAACACATATTAAGGAATTGAATGGTAATGTGTATTTAAAAACCCTGAGCTATTATATCCAGAATTCTGAGGGACTCAAGCTTTTACGCCAATTTGATTTGACCAAAGATGGATGGGGTAGTGTAACAATTGATACCTCTGATATGCTTGAGGGGAGCTATCCTGTAAGTGCTGTCCTTACATACCTAAGTTTAGATGATAATAAAATCAGGGAAACATCGGCATCAGGCACCCTTGCCGTTGACCGCATTCTCCCCGCTGCTCAGATAACATATCCTTATAACTATCTGATGCTATGTCCGATCAAGGTTCCTGATACAAGGGGAGACTGGTATGGAATACCTGTTGAAGGCATAGCAGTAGATAATACGAATGTAAAACAGTACGAACTTTATTACGGTATTGGTGAGAATCCGACTTCATGGTTGCCTGCCATGACTCGAAAAGGTGGCCAGCTTAAACATATTTCAGGCAAGGGATTTGTGAAAGGCCAGATTGGTATCTGGGATGTAACAGATTTAAAGGGACCAACATTTTCTCTCGAACTTAAGGTCATGGATGTTGCAGGGAATGTAAGTTGTAATACTATAGGCTTTTCTATAGATACCCTGACCAGGATAACAAATCTCACGACAGACAAATCCCTCTTTTCACCCAATGGAGACGGAAACATTGACGATGTGAAGATTAGCTTTGAAACTGACGAGAATGTGACGGCAGATATAAAGGTATTTAAATTACTCCAAAAAGCAGATGGCTCTTATGCCCTCGATTCAACACCTGTAAGAACAATCGCATCCGGTTTGCTACATTTTGCCGGTACAGAAAATACCATATGGGATGGCAGAAATGATTCTAACATTATTGTACCTGATGGACGATATGGTATTGCAGTTTTCGCAAAAGACTCCTGTGAAAATACAGCTATGAAGTGGATTGCTGTTGAGGTAGACAATACTCCACCAACAACCATAATTACCTATCCAGGACCACCTGATTCAGTCACCAACATTGTTGAAATCAAAGGCACTGCGGATGATCCACATTTTGGAAGCTCTACCCTTGAAGCAGGTCAGGGTGATAATCCTGACGAATGGATTTTCATATCATCGAATATAATCCCTGTAAAAGACAATGTCCTCGGTAAATGGAATATATCCGGCCTTGATGGGAAATGGACATTAAGGCTCACAGCAACTGATATTGTCGGAAACAAGAATACAACAACCGTTACCATTGACCCTGGTGCAAAGAAGAACCTTATTAAAGACCTTGATGTAACACCATGGAGTTTTTCACCGAACCATGACGGGAAACTGGATACAGCGGCAATTACCTATAATCTTACAGAGGCTTGCCAGGTAGAGATTGATATACTGGATTCTGCCAGTACAGTCAAAAAAACATATATAACCACCACGCCTTCGTCTGGAATCTATGCATACACATGGGATGGTAAGGATAATAAAGGTGCTGTCGTTCCTGATGGGAACTATACTGTTAAACTTACCGTAATACTTTCATCCAATTCTTCTGTTACGCAGGATGAGACAATAAGAGTATCTGTTGATACAACACCTCCAACCATTGATATAAAACAGCCTGTAAACAATTCCTATATCAAAACCCATGTAACGGTAAACGGGACTATCAGTGACAAGAATCTGACCGAGTATTCTGTTACATACTCAGGAGATTCAGGCACCATCGTTCTTGACCAGGCCAATCAGTCGAGAGAAAACTACACCTTTGGCATAATCAATGACCTTCCTGAAGAAAATTATCTACTTCATGTTAAGGCAAAAGACATTGGAGAAAATTTCATTGAAAAAAATATAGCCTTTATCATTGATAAAACACCGCCAAAAGTAAATCTCGAAACACCACAAGAAGGTGAATATTTTGGCGCTGATAAAAACATCATAAATATTAATGGCACGGTAATCGAGAATAATCTTGACACATATAGCCTGAGATATGGTGCCGGCGATAATCCGACACAGTGGATAGATTTACTGAGTGGGAATACATCTCCGGTTGATCATCATCTCTTCTCGTGGAAGGTCGGTAAAAATGACGGTATCCCTGATGGCTTATATACAATATCTTTCTATGTAAAGGATAAAGCAGGCTTTGAAACAGAAAATAAAATCAAAGTAATAATTGATAACACACCACCGGAGACATCCATAACATCACCGGGAGATGGAGAGTATATCAAAACTGGAATTGATATTAAAGGAAGTGCACGTGATCAAAATCTGGATAAATATTCCCTTGAAATCTCTTCTGGAAATTGCGGCAGTGCCTTTAAGTGGACTTCTATCAGGACTTCCAACACTCCTATAAAAGATGGGATACTCGCCACATTGCAGACACTTCCTCATGATGGTGATTATTGTCTCAAGCTAACAACTGCTGATAAAGTGGGCAACAAAGGAGAAGCAAAGGTCAATATTAAGATAGATGCCCATCCTCCGGAAGCACCTCTGCTATCAGGAACTATAGAAGATAAATCAAATGTAAGACTCAACTGGACGCAGGGCACAGAACCCGACCTCTCAGGTTATAACCTCTATCGAGACAATCAAAAGGTCAATACATCACTGATAAAGGATACTGCTTATCTTGCCCAGAACCTTATGGAAGGGATTTATGCATTTAAGGTTATAGCAGTTGACCTTGCAGGGAATGAAAGCAATCCATCAAATGAAATTAAACTCAGGGTAGACCTGACAGGTCCTGATGTAAATATTCGCTCACCACAGGACGGCTCGAAAGTGAGCGGCCTTGTTGACATAAAAGGAACAGCTTATAGCCCTGATGACTTCAAGCAATACAGGATTTATATTGGTCAGGGCTCAAATCCATCTCAATGGAATCTTCTAAGGACATCTCCTGTGCCAATACCTTATGGCTCTCTTGCCCGGTGGGATACAATCAGCCTTTCTGAAGGGACTTGTTCAATTAAGATTGAAGCAGAAGACATTTCGGGAAATATGAATACCCACCAGATAGTCGTTACAATTGACAATACACCGCCTACACCGCCAATATTCATTTCTGCGACAACAGATGGTTCTGAAGTCACTCTTACATGGCAGGCAAATACAGACCCTGACCTCGCAGGGTATCTGTTATTCAGGAATGAACAACTTGCCAATGTCTCAGGCATTGTGATAGGAGAACTCAAACCATATCTGATAGTTGGTAAAACTTATATTGATAAGTCCCTGCCTGATGGAAGGTTTACATATTACCTCATAGCAGTTGATCAGGCAGGGAATATGAGTGACCAGTCCAATATCCTTGAGGTGGATATAGATACCCATCCACCGCAGGCAACGATTGTTGAGCCTTTAGATAAATCACGGTTTGAGAATAAAACCCTTATAAAGGCTGAAACACCTGACATTGACATAGCATCTATCCAGTTCCAGTACAAGAAGTCGCAAGACAATGAATGGATAAATCTGGGCAGCACTCTAACAAAAACACCCTATATCACATATATAGATCCGATGGGCAGTGGATTATCCTATGGTGATTACCACTTAAGAGCAGTGGCTACGGACAAAGGCGGAAAGAAAGACACAGCGCCGTCATTTATCACAGTCACATACACTGACCTTACTGCACCTGCTATACCATTTCAACTCAGGGCATCAACCGATGGGAAGGAAGTTACCCTTACATGGACAGGAAATACAGAGGCAGACCTTAACGGGTATAACATCTACAGGACATCAGGGGATACAAAAACAAAGCTTACTACATCAATTGTAAAAGAGACGACTTATCAGGATAAAAACATTTCTGATGGGATATATACGTATGAAGTCACAGCAGTAGACCTCAACGATAATGAAAGTAAACCATCTAACAGTGCATCAGCAAGGATATATGCACCTTTGATAGCGCAGCCTTATACCCCGACAGGCCAAAATGTTATACAGATTATTGGGAACAATGCCGAGGTTAATTCTTCTGTAGAGATATATGTGGATAAAGGTTCGGGTTATGTATCTCAAGGTATAACTACCGCAGACAATCAGGGTAACTCTACTCATAATTTAAGCCTTGAGCTTGGTGAAAACAGGATAACAGCAAAGGCAACAGATAGTTCTGGTAATAAAAGCAGAACCTCAGACACGGTGGTAGTTGTTTATAATGAACCACCCGTAGCACCAACAGGTCTTGCAGTCTCTATCCAGGATCATACAGTTTCCCTGGCATGGAATCCCAATACTGAATCAGATCTCTCTGGATATAATCTCTACAGAAACAATAAAAAGGTTAATGTACCTGTAACAGTAACATCTGGAAACATATCAGCGTCTTCTTGCAATTATTATAATCCACCTTCAAATGCCTTTGATTCTGAGCCATCCACATGCTGGGCATCGTCCATTAGTTACAGCACCTTTAATCCTACGTGGTTAGAGATAGACCTGCCATCACCAGAACTCATAAACCATATAGAGATACAATGGGACAGCCTTACTGATTATGAGGGGAATGAGATTCTTTACGCAGGTAAGGATTACGAGATTCAGGTCTGGTCGGGTTATGCATGGATTACACAAACAAAGGTGACCGGGAATAACACCAGGGACAATATCTTTGATTTCAAACCCTCGTACAGGACAGACAAGATCAGGATTTACATAACAGACACAACAGCCCCTGACTACTCAAAACATGTCAGGATTTCAGAGATAAAAATCCTTAAGGATAATCTGATAGATAAAACATCCCATGAGGATATCAATCTCCATGACGGGGAATATAATTATCAGGTCACTGCTGTTGACTATTATGGATTTGAGAGCTTGCCTTCAGATGGGATAAAAACGATTATTGGAGATGTCATCCCTCCATCAGCACCATTGAATCTTACAGCTACTGTCTCAGGTACCGATATTATCCTGAACTGGGCTACAAACTCAGAGCCTGATTTAGCAGGCTACAACATTTACAGAAGCACCACATCAGGTGGGCCATACATAAAGATTAATAGTTCTCCAATCAGCAGTACATCTTATCCCGATACAGGTCTTGCAAGCGGTTTTGCCTACTATTATGTGGTTGTTGCAGTGGATTATGCGAACAACGAAAGTAACTACTCCAACGAGGTAATGGGGATTCTCTTAGATACCATTCCACCATCAAAACCTGAGATATCCTTCCCCACACTATCAGGCATACCTGTAGTGCTCTATAAGGACAGAACCGATATTTCAGGTATTGCAGAGCCAGCATCCACTGTTGAGCTATTTAAGGATAGTATTTCTGTGGGCAGTGTTATTGCGCTCAAAAATGATGTTATTGAGAACTTCGCTTTGGATCATATTGTAAATGGCACTTCTCTATCTCCTGATGGAAGAACTCTATCATATTCATACAATGGCTTTATATGGTTAAAGATTCTTAATACAGGTACTACAACAAAGTTAATTCAAGGTGAATCTCCTTTGTGGTCTCCTGATGGAAGGGGACTTACCTATAAATTCTTAGACAGTAATTTGAATAATCGTATCGGTATTTATTATATAGAGACAGGCAATAGTGTTCCTTTAACTGAAGATACAAATGTCAATGAAAATAGTCCATCATGGTTATCTGACGGAAGTAAGATTGCCTTTGTAAGCAACAGGGAAGGCTCCCAGGATATATGGATTAAAGACCTTATCTCAGGTTCACTTGCTCAGATGACAAACAATAAGAATGCATCCAATCCAAAACCCTCACCAGATGGCGAAAGAATCGCATACTTTGAGTACCAGAATCTTTATGTGATTGACCTTTTGAATGGAGAGACTATCGAGGTTGATACCAAGACTGATGGGTATTCCCTTGACTGGGCACCTGACAGCAAAGGACTCGTATTTGTATCCTACAGAAATGGGAATGCAGATGTTTTTACAATAAATATAAATACCAAAAACCAGACTCGGATTACAGATTCAATCAGTGATGAGTTTAACCCTGTGTGGTCTCCTGATGGCCATGATATTTCTTTTGTAAGACAGGAAAGTAATGGAAGTAGCTCTGTATTGATTACATCCTCCAATGCACAGGGGCAAAACAAGTTACTGCAACAAAACCTTCATACCCTGAACTATCTTTCCTGGATAAAATCAGGAGTAATTGCATATATAGATCAGAACACATTAAATACTGCATATCTCAAGGGGCATTTTAGTTTCAAGGATATACCATTAGATATCGGAGAGAATATATTCCATGTTACTGCCACTGATTCATCAGGCAATGTAAGTGAACCTTCTGATGAAATATCTATTGTATTTGACATGAGTCTTATGCCGGACCTTGAGATTACAATAGATAATATTTTTATCTATCCGCCATATCCTATGGCAGGAGAGGAAGTGGCAATAAATGTAGTTGTATTGAATAAAGGACAGGAAGAGGTCAGGGATGTTGATCTGGATATTTATCTCCTCAATTCTTCAGGTAATCTTGAATTATTAAAGTCAGAAAAGATTCCATCCATTACATCCGGCTCAGGAGAGGTTGTTGGGGTCAGGTGGGATAGCAATGGTAAAGTTGGCATCAATACCCTTATTGTAATTGTAGACCCTGAGGATAAGATTCATGAGCTCAGTGAAACGAACAACCTGGCAATGAAGGAGATAGTTGTTGTGAACAGCGAGGAGGTTCTGCTGACGACAACCCTCGATTCAGACCTGTATCAAGCCAATCAGGATGTCAATATCCATATCAATCTCAAAAACCCAGGTGCAGAGAAAAATATAACTATTGAGACATTGATAGAAGATGACAATGGTAATATAGTGGTATTACTAAATCCTATAAATACATACCTCCCTTATGCTTCTCATCAGGACTTTGATCTTGCCTGGAATACAAGCCATACATATGCTGGTTTATACAAAGTGCATTCTATCTTAAAAGGTTCTCCAGGTGTTCTATCTGAAAATAGGATTTCATTCACCATTGAGCCTGATATAAACATTGATTCATCAATCATTACTGACGAGGCTCATTACGGTCCAAGAGAGGATGTGTCTTTAAGCATCAACATAAAAAACAATGGAAGAAATTATGTTGTACCTCAACTCATAGTGAAAGTGAAGATTATGGATCAGAACAATAATATTATCTTTGCAGAGGACAGGACATTGACAACCCTCCTGCCTGCTGCAACCAATAATCTGAACTTCATCTGGAATACAGGGCTTACATCACCCGGCAGTTATAATGCAACTGTTGAGATTTATATCGCCAATCAGATTGTTTCAACGAAAACAACATCCTTTGTTATTGATTCCTCAGTGATTATTACAGGAAATATAATAGTCAAACCTTCTGTTGCACTCTTTGGTGGTTCTGTGCTCATCTACTATACAATTCAGAATAATGGCAATGTCAATATCAGCGATCTTCCATTACAGGTTCTGATTGTAGACCCTGATAGCCAGGCTATCAGGAATGCCGGAGAAGATATCATAGACCTTCAAATTGCTGAAGAAAAAAATAGGCAATTCCTGTTTTCAACCCAGGGTTATGGGCTGAAGGCATATGTGATTTTACTTCAGTATTCGCATCAGGGTGATACAAAGAACATTGCAAGCACATCTTTCTCAATCAAAGACGGAACTCCACCTGTGGTTAATATCGCTTCACCTGCATCAGGGAGCCATGCTAACTCTGAGGTAGGTATAGTTGTTACCGCTAAAGATGATGCCTCTGGAGTTGATAGGGTTGAATACCAGATGGACAATGGGACATGGAGTTTGCTGCCAGTTTCAGACCCTTCTGCTAACAGGTATTCAACGACATGGATTACAGTGAAGGCAGATGAAGGGAGTCATACAATAAGTTTCAGGGCAACAGACAAAGCTGGAAACATGTCTAACCCTGTTTCAACCACAGTTATTGTTGAGTCTATCCAACCTGTTGAAGTGCTTAAAGGCACAATTACAGCCCGACCAAACTTAGCATATCCAGGTCAAGATGAAACTATTACCTACACCATAACAAACAATAGGAATGAAGATATGAACAATACCAATGTTAAGGTTTTAATTGTTAATCAAGAAAATCAGGGAATAAAGCAAACCTTTGAGACAACAGTCAATATCCCAATGAATACAACCATAACAGGCAATTTCATCTTTTCAACATCAGACTTAACACCTCAAATATTTACTGTCATCCTGCAGGCTGCTATATCCACAGTGCCTGAATCAAAAGAACTTGCGAGAACATTCTTTGAGATAAAGCCGGCTTTAGAAATAACCAAAAAAATAACTGATGTCAAAAATCTTCTCGTGTGGCTGAATGACAAATGTAATGAACATCAAGAGAGACATTCAAGAAGGAGTAAAGAAGGAGCTGTGCAAAAGGAGTGTATCAGACTCGACCTTCTTGAAAGGATACTTAATGAGGCGGTAACGAGCTACTTTATAGTCTATGACAAAAAGGACTTTCAATCAGAACTTAGTAATCCCTATTACACGGATATCCTTATCATTGGAGATAATGACCATCTTGAAGACTGCTATGCTGATGAACTGAGGGAGAAGGTCTATTCAGGAAAAGGGCTTATCTCATCTCTCTATCTGAAACACGGGGAACATCATAAAGGAGATTATGATCCCATATTGGGTCTAAAGTATGAGAGAGACCTTTCTGGGAGTGAACATCAGGTTAATATCCTTGATAGTCCTATATCTGAGATGGGGATATTAAAAATCAAAAGTGAGGCAGTCAAAGTCAGCGTGGATGATTCAGACAGGGTTGTGGCCTTGATTGAGGCAAAGGGTGGCAAACAGTATCCCGGGATCATCATGAACACCTACGGTCTTGGCAAGACACTATTTTTCGCCTTTGATTTAGGATTAACCATAGATGATGAGAATTATGAACAGTTATTAAGCATAATAAAAAACTCTCTGTCTTACATGCATAAGCCAATAGATACAACTACTTTCCATACGAATCAGCTTGTCCCTGTAGAGATAGAAATTAAGAGCCTTGGAGGTGACTTTGATCTGAGGATAACCGAAACATATCCCGCAGAACTTAAACTCTATGATCCTTTGGCTTTGCTCAGGATAGGTCAATCAACAGGGCAACAAATAACAGAAAATCCATGGGTGATAGATTTACAGATTGAACCAAACAAAACGAAAAAGGTTCTCTATTACGCACTGATTACAGATACTTCAGGGACATATACACTTCTGACAGAGGTAAGTTATTCTGATGACATGTCTCAAGAAGACAAAAAGACGGTCAGAACAGATATCAAAGTTGATAAAGATACCAAGACAATGACTGATGACATTATTAATGAATTAAAAACCCTTGCAGTATCCGGAATGGATAAGTCAAGAATCAACAAGGCTATCAGGTATCTTAAGAATATTCAAAAAAGGGTTATAGTTAATGATCAGGATATCGAGAAAAATATTCATAAAATATTAAAGGCCATAGATTTATTACTTTCTGTAAAAAGCGCTGATACATCAAACATCAGACTGAAACTGGATGGAATACTTAATATATGGGATACAAGATACTATCTGAAAGAGATCTTATTGAATAAGTCATGATAAAGACAGCATTTATCTATTCTGACGATTTTGCGACATATGATTATGGAGCAACGCATCCATTGAAACCTTTCAGATTGAAGCTTACCTGTGAACTCATGAAGGCTTACGGTTTGCTCAATCTTCCAAATACTCAGGTCATCAAACCCATAATGGCTGAAGAAGCCGATTTATTGATGTTTCATGATGAAAGCTATATCGATATCCTTAAGATTTTAAACAGCGGGCGGATGAACCCTGTTGCTGAATTTTTCGGTATCGGTCCCGGTGACAACCCTATCTTTAAGGGTCTTTATGACTGGTCAAGGCTGGTAACAGGGGCTTCGCTCCAAGCAGCATCATTGGTAGCCAGCGGAGAGGTGGATATTGCCTTTAACATCGCCGGCGGCCTTCATCATGCAATGTCAACCCATGCTTCCGGGTTCTGCTATATCAATGATCCGGTTATTGCAATCATGTCGCTCCTTAAAAAAGGATATAAAGTAGCATATGTTGATATCGATGCACATCACGGTGATGGTGTGCAGAATGCCTTTTATAAGTCCAGCAGTGTTTTGACCATATCCATTCACGAGACCGGAAAAACACTTTTCCCGGGAACGGGTTTTGAAAATGAGATTGGAGAAGGTAATGGTTTGGGCTTTTCCGTGAATATCCCGATGCCACCTTTAAGCGATGATGATCTTTTTATGTTTGCATTCAACGAGATAGTGCCACCGATAATCAAGCAATTTCAACCTGATATTGTCGTCAGTCAGTTCGGTGTAGATACTTTCTATAATGATCCGCTTGCTCATTTGAACTATACAAATAATGGCTTCTGCGAAGTAGTGAAAAAGATCAAGGAAATATCTCCCGGTTTAGTTGCTTTAGGCGGAGGAGGATATAACATGGCCAATGTTGCGAGAGCATGGACACTCGCCTGGGCCATTATGAATGAAATAGAGATTCCTGATGAGATTCCTGAGGAATATTTTGATAAATATACAAAATACGATTTCCATACCAGGCAAATAAAGGATATAACTTATAATGAAACTGGCCCCGCTAAAAAAGAAATGAGGGAGGAAGTGGAGAGGGTCGTCAGATTCATAAAAGAAAATGTGTTCAAATACCACAATATATAAGGATAAGGATTTGGCATAATGATGTAGAGTCTCCAGCCATATCTAAAAGTTTTTCCCGCCTATACTAATACGGTCATAAGTATGAAGGCATTGATTATAAAATCCCTCCTCACCTCCCTTTGCTAAAGGGAGGCAATGTACCCCTCTTTGGCAAAGAGGGGCAAGGGGAGATTTTTCAATAATGATGCCTTACTTATGCACTTCTTAGTAACTATAGTTTTAAAAAGACCTCATACTTCTTTTTAGCTATATTCATACCTTTGGAAGATTGAAAAAGAGGCTATTTTTTGCTAAAGATTAAATCAGGTAGAAAAGAGGGGATTCTACCCGTTTATGAATTATAGATATTAATTAGAGGCTATCGTCAGTATTAAGACGAAAGGTTTCGTAAAACTATTATAAGACTATGCAATTCGTCGGGGTACATTTAAATTTCTTTAATATTCTGAAGGTCAACATAGGAAAATTTTCTGCACCATGGCCTCAACGGGAATTTCAGAATTCAAAAGAGCCTTACAGGAGTGAAACAGAACAAGATAAAGTTTTTAAAATAAAGTTTCATAATAGAGCATTATCAACTATTCTTACCTATAATTTAAAAGGCATTCCAAATCAGATGTTTCAAACAAAGGGGATATATGTAGATTGCTATGCTTAATACCATAATAACATCATATCAATTAGATATAATATCACATGGGAAAAAGATTCCAGAGCGGTTCAGAAATACAGTACCTTCTCGCAAAAACATCCTCTTTAAATGAATCTTCCTATTTAGAGTTTTTCTTATGAATGAAAGGACAGACGGTTCTGACATCAGTTCCTGAGTGAAGCTCCCCGACTGAAAGTCGGGGCTTCCATGCAGCAGATAAAGAGGCTGAGGAAAGTATCAAAGGCAAGCCAATAAGTAAGACTTTCTTCCTGAAATTTACACCTATGATATAATGATCGAAATCAAAATTACTAAGATAAGCATTTAGGAGGTAACAGAATGGAAAAAGTAACTATCGAAAAGGCTTTATTTTGTCTGCCATGGACTCAAACCATTCTTGGAACCCACTATGAGGGTAGAGTAAACTTCATGGCACTTGATTGGTTGACACGCGTAAATTATCAGCCACCAATGCTGGGTATTTGTGTAAATAAAGTGCATGCTTCCAATATCGCTATTCACGATACTGAAGAATTCAGTGTCAATGTGCCTTCAACAGATATGGTAGAAATTACTGATTATACTGGGCTCGTTTCAGGGAAAAGGGTTGACAAATCTGGACTCTTTGAAGTCTTTTATGGAGAATTAAAAGCGGCTCCTATGATTAAGACATGTCCCCTTACTATGGAATGTAAAGTAGCTCAAGTAATAGAACTCCCCACTAATACTTTTTTTATTAGTGAGATTATCAACATATACTCTGAAGACCAATTTCTTACTGACGGGAAACCTGATGTAAAGAAAATAAAGCCCTTCGTCTTAACAATGCCTGATAATAGATTCTGGTCAATCGGTGAATGTATAGGAAAAGCATGGAACGCAGGAAAAACTATACACGCCCCTCTAAAATAGGAAGAGAATAGCAATACTAACACATAAAAATTAACAGTCAGGTGCTCCAGCGGTCAGAGTGAAGTTCTCACAGGAGTGCGCAAAAGCATCATTTCCTGATATCTGTTCAATTCCCATTCAAGCAAACAAAGCGAGACAGATCATGGGCGTTTCTTTCGATTTGAATGACACGGTTGTCAAAATTGGCAGGGCGTTCAATACGAGGAGAAATACTCGTTTCCGGGATAAATATCGCAAGACGGAGTATTATTCAAACACGGGTTACCTGGTACACCTACAAGTTAACAGAATCAGAAGGGGATGAAAGCTGAAGATTTCCGGTACAAATTAACAGACAATGTTTCCGTTGCAAAAGAAGCCTGAAAGGTTTGGACGTTAGTCTTTTGCCTCATGTTAGCGGAAGTCGCCAGCCTCTCCTTTAAAGCTTTTACGCCTTCTTAAATAGCCTCTTTCTCGCAAATCCAATTATCCCCGCCAGCCCGGAGCCGAGAAGGAGCAGGGTGGAGGGTTCAGGGACAGGGCCGAAGACCGTGGCCCACTCGTTATCGCCGTTCCATGCAAGCCCTGCCGTATTCTCTGAAAGGATGAACTTGTCATAGCGGCCGCCTTGCACCCAGGCATCAATGCGCCCCTCTTCGCTGTATTTGCTCTTCACCCACAAATCGAAGTTGCCGGTCCAATCTGTCTGTTGAATGTAGAACCTCTCGATCGTGCCATATACGTCCGCATGGGACCATGGCGCAGATGGATAGGCATGCCCAATGAACGTTTCATAGCCGAGGAAATCGAGGTCGATGTAGGGAAAATCGCCTGCGCTTGGTGGTGTGACAATTGTACCGCGATAGTCCCACCAGCCGAGGACATTATTCGGGTCGTCACCATGATGTGGATCAGTATCGCGAAAATAGTAATGGCTAGGATTCCAAGACTCTGCGAGATCACCGGTAACAATTTGGTTATACTTTCCGCCCCAGAGCCATGTTACGCCCCCGATCTCGTCGTTGTCGATGATGACCCCAGGATTGTCGTACCACCATCCAGGGATGTCGCCGGCCATGATGTTGTCCTTGCGGGCCTCTGGACGTCTGTCGGGTAGGTCGGTACCCGCCACGGGATGGTCAACGAACTCCTCGCTCTTCGGGGACGCCGATTCGTATAGATCGCCCAAGCCAAGGACATGCCCCAGCTCATGCTTGAGTACGCCGAGGAAACTGTCCTTGTTCCAGGTCTGCTGATCCGTGAACGTGATCGTCGCGTAGTCTACAAAAGAGCCGCTAAGCGTGGGGGATGTCTGCGCGGGCGTGGTGCCAAGATTTGCCGTCGCCAGCCGCACCTTGCCGGTGCCTGAGGCTCCGAGGGTGTCGCCAAAAGATACCTCAGCCCATTTTTCCCAATCGTTACTTGCCGCGGCCACGGTACTCTCAAGCCAACTCGTATCCACGCCCGGGGGCAAGGTGGCGAAGGTGCCAAATTTCCCGAAGTCGTATGTTACGCCGCTGCCTGATGGCCACATGACGCCTGTCAAGTCGTAACGATTTGCGTAATCAGCCCGTCCGCTACAATCCTTCCAGAGACTATAGCCGAAAGCCGGCAATGAAAATATAAGAATGTCAACAGACAGGCAAACTATTAGCAACAAATAGTGTAACCTTTTCTTGCGCATAATTACCTCCTCGTGATTTCATTTTATAAATAGCAAAGAATATGCCAATTATAAATAGCAAAGAATATGCCAAATTTTAAACTATTATCACAAGCATCCAAATAATAATGATATTTCGAATAGATTGAGAATTCTATCCTCTAAGAACTTCTTCTAACTGTAAAGTTTTCCGACAGCAATTTGGCGGAAAACTTTACACTCGATCTGAAAAAGCAACAACTTTTCTTCTGTTGATTTTTGTGAGCACTATTCTGCTTCTTCGTGGATCAGATTCGTGCGGAGTACAGGAAGGACTAAATGACTGAAAAGCCCCTATTAGGCAACTTTCCCCCAAGTTATTAATGTTCCCACTTGCTCAATGTTTCATCAACTTTTTCTTCAACCCGGGCTCGTGCGTTACGTCTATCATAACCCTTGGCCAACAATCTGTCATACGGCGTTTCCACGTGACGGATATGCGCAATAACGGCTATGCGAATAGCATTCTCTTCGAGGCTCTTTGCTGTCGCTGTGCGGCCTACTCGGCCACTGTATTTCAGGCATGCATGTTCGGCTATGGCAACTTCTCGTCCAAGTGGGCACGAAGGAAAAAGTTGCCGTACACGCTGGGCGAAATCCCTTATGTACTGGAGGTCTATCTCCTCCCTCCGTTCTGCTTCACGTTTCTGTCGCCGTACTCTTACTTCTTCATCAGCCAGGCACTCTTTTTCCGCCTTTTCCAATGCCGCTTCTTCTATGAGAAGCCCCTGTCGTTCATATCTCTTTCTACTCTGGCTCCATTTCAGGACCACGGCTGTTAACGTTGAGTGCTTGTGGGCCCGTCTGGTAAGCGCCGCATTCCCCGGCGACAGAAATATAAGATGGTCCAGATCTGCACAGGATAGGCATAGCGCCCCTTTATCTCTGGTTAAAATAATCCATGCCTTACGACCCAGATTTTCGCCGCACTCGTCGCATATCGAGTCTCTATTCGTGATAAAGACTTTAAGATCGTCAGTTGGTTTCATTGAACAGTAAATCCATTAACAGTTCACGGCAACTGCCAGTTAGATACAAACGGCCTAATAGGTAGTTGTTGTGCTCTCCTTCCCTCCATAGTGGTTGAGACCGTGTTCCTTTCTATATTTTTTCCAGCCCTTGGATAACTCCTTAACGTTGGATGGTGACGCAATTCCGAAACGTCCGGCCGCTAAAATTGTCGCATTTATCGAAATCCTCCCAAAGCGTGAGCGCCCATATACGCCGCACTTACTGCAAGTACACATGGGTGGAATGATATTACGGTCTTTTCTTATTTGCTGCAGCGTAGCATCCAGATGAGCCGTAAGACGGGTAAGTTCATCCCATGAAAGTTCAGGTTTCCACTGTTGCCGCAGTATCTCTATCATTTCGGGAAACCACTGTCTCTGCGCGTCACCTGATGGCATATTCTATTTCTAATATCGTGTTATAATATTGTTTTCATACTGCTTATGTCTACTGTTAGACAGTAATATTTTTTAAATATCCTCGTCAATTCATATTTAAAAAAAAATTGCACCCAAAAGGTAGTGAAAGTAACTCTTTCGAACAGAACTATGGAAAGCACAGTTCTTCCTGAAATCTGCATTGTATCCATCATAGTAAAAACTGTGAAGTTTATTTGAAAATCAATAAGGATAATTTCCCGCATTACAACATTTTTTCCTTCAAAAAGAAGAAAAGCCCATTAAATTTTCTATGCCCTTTTTTCTCCAATTTATTGCTTGAAATAGTTCTGGTTTGAGTAGTAAACTTTGTCGGTTAGCAGAAAATGCTAAGTTAACATAATCATTGTTAGACACCTAACGAAGGTTGATGCAAATGGACAGCCACAAACACAATTGCATTACAGTTGTTCTAATTTTCTTTGGAATTGTATGTATTCTCGCAACAGCAACGGCATCATATGGTGCGATAATTGAAAATGCCGTCCTGGATTCTGTTGTGCAGATTATCACCCCCACTAATGAGACGGGCACAGGCTTCCTAATCGGGGATCAAAAGACAGTCTTTCTTGTTACAAACAAACATATGCTTGGATGCTGGAATCCAGTTGACGGAAAAATTACATTAATTAATGACTGGATCACCGTTCGACTCTACAGGAAAAAGTCCGGGGCATCAGGTCCAGTTCTTGACGTTCGAGTTCCATTAAAGAACTCGGATGGATTACTGGACACATCACAAGTCGCATCGCATCCTGATTCAACCGTTGATGTCGTAGTTGTAAGGTTGGAGCAAAGTATTTTAAAAACCAAAGGGTTGGAAGAGATAAGCCAAATGAGGAATCTGAGCAGGGATTACTTTAAGTCTTTCGACAGTCTGCCAGATGGATTCACAGAAATAGGAAGTCTTGTCTTTGCATTGGGTTATCCGCTAGGAATAACTTCGAAATTGACGAATCGGCCTGTAGCAAAAGCAGGATATATCGCATCTGTTCCGGGTCAGGAACTCGCTCTCAATACAAAATGGAAGACTTGTGATGGTAAGGAAGGCTCAGTTATTGTGAAGGGAAAGCTTTTCTTAATAGATGGATTAATAGTTCCCGGCAACAGTGGTGGTCCGGTTCTTCTCCCTGCGGGTCAATCCTTTGGGCAGGATTCGACGAGCGGCCTATTCCAAATGCGCATGACACAGAACAATCGAATCATTGGTATTGTTTCAAGCGGTCTTGGACCATCAGGTTTAACATTCGCATACAGTTCTGACTACATTGATGAACTTATTAAATCCCTACTGAAAACTGCTTCCAATAAACCAAGTAATTAAGAATGAATAAACAACATATAATTTCAGAAATCAAACGTACCGCTGAAGAAAATGGAGGTATTCCCTTAGGAAAAGACCGGTTTCTGAAAGAAACTGGAATAAAATTTTCT
This sequence comes from Nitrospira sp., assembly GCA_016873575.1. Lineage (GTDB taxonomy): Bacteria > Nitrospirota > Thermodesulfovibrionia > Thermodesulfovibrionales > SM23-35 > VGWY01. The sequence continues at coordinate 28,292 of VGWY01000002.1, forward strand.
GATTGGTATGGTAAGTTCTGGGTTAGGTGGGGAGACGCACTGATTGAAGCGGGATATGAACCAAATATTTTTCAAGGTTCATATAATGATGAACACGTAATTGAAAAACTGATTTCATTGATAAGAGAGCTTGGGCACTACCCTGTTGCAGGTGAACTTCGTATAAAAGCCAAGAATGATAAGCATTTCCCTACTCACAATGTATTTTCACGCGTGGGTAAAAAAACAGAATTAGCTCAGAAGGTAATTAACTATTGTAGTAAACGTAATGATTTTGATGACGTAATAAAAATTTGTGAGTCTATAACTAAAACAAAAGAACAAGAATCTGAATTTGGCGGAAAAGATACTTTTAGTATTGGCTACGTTTATTTAATGAAATCAGGTCATTTCTATAAAATAGGTAGAAGTAGTTTTGTTGAAAAACGTAATTATGAAATAGGAATTAAGCTGCCTGAAGAATTGAAAATAGTTCATAAAATTAAAACTGATGATCCAACAGGAATCGAGGCTTACTGGCACAAGAGATTTGAAGAAAAAAGAAAAAGTGGGGAGTGGTTTGATCTATCAGTGAGCGATGTAAATGCTTTCAAGAGAAGAAAATTTATGTGAAATTGCTTAACCAGCAAAACCAGCGGGTGGGGAATATCCTAATTGGGTTTTTATAAAGGCTGGTTGCTCCCGTGCCTTATTTTTCTCGTTACTTCTTCTGATAATCCTCAGGTATTGAAATATCTTCGTGCCGTTTGCTCGTAGGTGTCATCGACAATTTGCGCTCTTCGAATTCAACCGGTAGAAACAGCGCAGTACAGTTTGAAACAAACGCTATCTATGGATTTGTGCTTTCTTCCATTTATTCCCAGAAGAAACAAATGCCGGCCTTCAAGGGGCAGCTATTTATTTCGGTTTCAAAGACTCTCTATACACAAATCCCGGCGTATTTAGTCCCGAACGTACTCTTCAACGATTTTGATTTTTGTCTGGTGTTTATAAGCAGGTGAAGGTGTAGCTATTTCATTCTTGAAGGCAACTTAATTGTCTCCCCAGAAACCATAAAAGCTCCTCTGCCGCGATGATGAATCGTCCGAGGGTCTTTCCTTGTTTGGTCGATCCACGCTTTCAGCACCTCGAGGATAAAGAAATTGTACTTGGCCACCATCTTCTCATCAATTCCAATTCCAATTCCGGGGACACCATACTTATTTTCTCCTCCTCTTTTAACATTGTCGAGTTTCAGCGAAAATCCCCACTTAGTTCCAAAAGAATTCCCCAGTTAGTTTCAGAATAATTCCCCACTTGGGATCAGGATAATTCCCCACCTTTTGGCATGTCATAAGATATCTGTTAAAACTAAACGACGGAGGTCTTATGGCAAGAAAGGAGATAAGGGTGGAG
>VGWY01000003.1 GCA_016873575.1 Nitrospira sp.
AGAAAGAGTATAGCCTTTTTCTGACTACTACTTCCTTCCCCTTAATATAGCAAGCTCTCCCACCAGGGGAGAGGGGACTCTCTATTATTACCCCTCCCTCGATGGGAGGGGTTAGGGAGGGTGTTATATTTTCATGCTCCTTTGTGAGCCAAAGGCTCATGAGGGTTTTTTATGAAAGAACCCTAAATAACCCGTGTGAAATGGAGAGCGATAAATGCAATGGCTGCTTAAGTCAGTGCCATTCGTTGCTGTCCCTATTTTCCTCCCTTAAATGTCAGATGATTTCCAGTTGAAGCTTACTTAGTTTTTTTCCGACGCAGCCTTTTCCTAAATGCAACCACCCTTGCAAGGCCGGAGGCGAGAAGGAGAAATTTCTCCGACAAAAATTCTGGAAAACTTTACACTTTTTAAATGATATAATATCAATTATGAAAACAGTTATGGATGTAAGAAAGGAATATGAACAGGAAAGATTTCTCAAGTTTTCACCCCTCGAAAGGATGAAGACAATGCATGCAGTCATTTCAGAAATAATTTCCATAAAGGCAAAAAGTGAGGGCGTCTCCGAATATGAGATCTATAGAAGATACCTTAAAAATAATCCAAGACATTATCAAAAGATTTCCGGCTGATTTAGATATTGCTCTTATCGGTGGATATGCCGCTGTTTTATATGGGGTTGAAAGAACAACTCTCGATATTGATTTTTGTGTTTATTCCAGCGATATCCACTCCTCAGGAGATTCCGCTAATTTTTACAAACTATTGTCAGGATGTTTGCCTGAAAGATTCGACGCCAGGATGATAAAAGGCAGTTCAATGCAAGATGATCCTTTCAAATATGATGTTATCTTTATTGATGATAAAATGGGTGAGTTCATGAGGATAGATTTTTTGATAGCCAGATATAAATGGGAATTAGATGCAATTCGCTCCGCAATCACTATAGAAGGCATTCCTATTCGTGTCATAACTAAACCTTATCTTGCTGCACTGAAATTAAGATCTACAGGTTATAAGGATGCAGGTGATGTTGTAAGCTTGATGAATCTTATGACAGAAGATGAAAAGGCAAAAACTTTTGAGCTTGCAAAACGAATAGGCAGAGACAAAAAATTAGAGAATCTGCTTTCTCCTCTAGAGGAAGAGCGCCACGAGGATATAAGAGAGGAACTGCTCTGAGATGAGAACAAAAAGGGAGGATTGTAATTACCAAGACCTGATGCAGAAGCAATCAGATTGCCATTGACATCATACCCTTCCACATAGAATGTGTGGGGACTGGTATACCCTATTTGGAACCATGTGCCGTTATTGTTTATGAAATCGATTTTGCCAGATCCAGCGTTGTTATCAGTACCTTAGGAAGGCAAAAACATTTCCATAATGCTGGTACTCCCCACAACCATACCCAAGATCTATTGAGCGTGTATTCCAGTTGCCAGTATCGGAATCGGGATTTGGGATGTAACCATTCAATGACGGGTGGAGTTTGGTAGCCGCAGGCTTTAGCCTGCGTTAATGGCGCAACCTAAAGGTTGCGGCTACCACCTGTAACTGAAGGTTTACTTTGGGATTTCCTTTAAAGTGGATATTTTTTATGGTCAGTGTTATAATTTCTATATGAAAATAATAGGTGCTACAAAATTTAAGGAACAATGCTTATCACTTATTGAAAAAGTCAATGCAGAGGGCATTGTGATTACTAAACACGGTAAGCCTCTGGTAAAACTCATTCCCATTGAAGAGCAATCCTCAAAATTAATAGGGAAGATGAAAGGTAAGATTAAAATCAAAGGGGACATCATGTCTACAGGATTGAAATGGGATGCTCAATCTTGATACACATATCCTCATATATGCATTAAGTGATAATCTAACCAGAAAAGAAAAGGACATTCTTACCAGAGAGTCATGGAGTATCTCAGCGATTGTACTATGGGAGATAACGAAACTCTCTCAGCTAAAAAGGATTGAAATAAACTTAGACGACCCTGATTTTACAGTTGCATTATCTAATATTCATATCTGGCCAATAACTCTCGATGTCTGCCGGGCTATCAGAAGGCTTGACTTTGCAGGTGACCCAGCAGATGGAATCATCGCAGCTACAAGCCTCGTCCACAATGTTCCACTAATCACAAGGGATCAACGCATGAGAAAATCAAAAATACTCCCTATAATCTAATGTTAGCTTTAAGAAACCAGCAATTCATCCCTGCGCTTTTGGCACAGGGTTCTTAACAATGGCTAAGACTGTTTATATCCACACTTTTGGTTGTCAGATGAATGTCCATGATTCTGAAAAGATGCTTGGGGTTCTCCAGCAAGATAGGTATTCAGAAACCGATGATCCACGCAAGGCAGACCTGATAATATTCAATACCTGTAGTATAAGGCAGAAAGCTGAACAGAAATTTTATACCCAACTCGGAAGAACAAAATCTTTAAAGAAAAGGAAACCCGAAATAAAGATAGCTGTTGCCGGTTGTATCGCTCAACAGGAAGGGGTGAATATTCTCAAAAGAGCTCCCCATGTGGACTTTGTATTTGGTCCCCAGAATATCCATTTTCTTCATGGTCTCATATCTGAAAAGGCACCAAAAGTAGCCATTGAAGACAATCCCGAGATAGCCATAAGGGAGCTTCCTGTAAAAAGAGATAATGAAATTAAGGCATGGGTAACGATCATGTACGGTTGCAATAATTTCTGTAGTTATTGTGTAGTCCCCTATACAAGGGGAAGAGAAAGATCAAGGCCGAGTGAGAATATTTATTCTGAAGTAAAAGAACTCGCTGAAAAAAGCTATAAGGAAATAACACTCCTTGGACAGAATGTAAATTCCTACAGGAGTGATACAGATTTCCCTGGTCTTTTACGAATGCTGAATGGGGTAGGGGGGATAGAGAGGATACGTTTTGTTACTTCTCACCCAAAAGACCTGTCTGAAGACCTTATGGAAGTAATGTCTGAACTACCAAAGGTTTGTGAGCATATCCATCTCCCCCTGCAATCAGGGTCAAGTAAAATATTGAAACTGATGAACAGGGGGTATTCATATGAAGATTATCTGCATAAGGTTTTGATTCTTAGGGCCAAGGTTTCAGGTATTTCAATAACTTCTGACATAATAGCTGGTTTTCCAGGAGAGACAGGTGAGGATCATATGCTTACCATAAAAGCACTGAAAGAGATTGAGTTTGACGGTATATTCGCCTTTAAGTTTTCTCCAAGACCACATACAAAAGCAGCAGAAATGGAGGGTCAATTGTCAGAAGATACAAAATCTGAAAGGTTAACTGAAATATTAAAGGTTCAGGAAGAGATAACAGAAAAAAAGAACAGATTACTTGAAGGTACAATACAGGAAATTCTCATTGAGGGTCATAGCAAGACAGATGAAGAGAGACTTACAGGAAGGACAAGGTCGAATAAAATAGTTGATATTCCAGGAATTGATCCTGAAACAAGTTCAGGAGAAAAGGGTGCATTAATAAATGTCGAGATAACAAGGGGCGGACACCATTCGCTTGAGGGAAAGCCTGTTGAACAAAATTACTAAGGAGTTCATAAGTAAAAACACATCAAAAGCACGTTTCTGTTATGCCGGACAAGCCCCGTTAGAAGCAATTCTTCTAACGGGGCTTGTCCGGCATCTTTCTTCATGAAGGATTCCCGACAAGCGGGAATGACATCAAGGAGGCGTTACTTATGATCGCAATAATAAATGGGTCAAGGATTCAAGGGTTCCAGGAGTTTGGAGAAAAGAGATAAGAATGAAGGTCTCAATTCTCACTCTCGGCTGCAGGGTAAACCAGTCGGAGAGTAATGTTATAGAAGGCAGCCTTCACAACAATGGCTGGTCTATTGTTGATTTATCAGGACATCCTGATTACTGCATTGTCAACACCTGCACAGTAACAGCAAAAAGTGATTACCAGTCAAGACAGTTTATTAGAAGGGCAGTAAGGACAGGTGCTAAAGTGATTGTTACTGGATGTTATGCTCAACTAAGGCCTGAGGAGATCAAAAATATTACAGGGGTGGATGTCATAATTGGTAATAATGAAAAATACAGTATTATTAATATGTTATTGAATAAAAGTGAAAGTTTTACTTATGATTATAGCTGTAGATCAAGACCTTATCTTAAGGTACAGGATGGGTGTAACTTATCATGTACCTATTGTACAGTTCCAATGGCAAGGGGTAGATCAAGGAGCCTTGAAGTCCGCGAGGTAATCAGACGTGCTCAAGAGTTAGAGAATGCAGGTTATAAAGAGATCGTACTTACTGGTATCCACCTTGGTTCCTACGGGCATGATCTAAACCCTAAGACAAAGCTTTCAAAACTTCTTAAAACCCTTTTAAAAGAAACAATTTTTTGCAGAATAAGGTTAAGCTCTTTAGAGATTAAAGAACTTAATAATGAGCTAATAGAGCTGCTTCGTGAGAAAAGGATATGCAAACACCTTCATCTTCCTCTTCAAAGTGGAAGTGACACGATACTCAAACTGATGAATAGAATGTATACCTCTAAGGAATATGAATTGACTATCGAAAATATAATAAAATGTGTACCTGATATTGCCATTGGAACAGATGTTATTGTTGGTTTTCCAGGAGAAGGCGAAAAAGAATTCTTAAAAACTAAGCAGTTACTCGCTTCTATACCAATATCATATATGCATATATTCCCATTTTCACCACGATCTAATACCCTGGCCTCTAAAATGGGCATGCAGAATACACCTTTCTTTAAGAAAAAAAGACTTAATGACCTAAAGTCTTTAAGTGCAAAGAAGAAGATGGATTATATGTCATCACAGGTTCATAAAACCCTTGATGTTATTATTGAAGATAAGAGTGATGATAATACTGTAATCGGAACATCCAGTAATTACTTGAAGGTAAAAGTACCATACAATGGATATCCTAAAGGAACCCTTATCAGAGTAATGTCTTCTGACATCGAAGGAGAATTCATCAGAGCAGAACTGATGGAGAAGCTATAACACATTGAATACAATCAAATTTTCATTTGCCTAAGTTGTACTCATTATAGTTAGAACGTTCTAATTTCAGGAGACGGCCTTATTTTTAAACACACTTAATAACAACTTATTAACAATGTCTGTTCATATTTTATGTCTGATAAGATATATTATGTAAAATAATAAAGATTAAGCTCAAAATGACTCTGTTTTGATTTTGCTTATAAATCGTAAAGCTGACAGCTTAGACTTTACCCTTCCCTCGAATTGAGCCCTTTTTAATTCAATTACAATCCTACCGAGTTGTGGTCCTGGCTTTACCCCTGTAGTGCTGATAATCTCTTCAGAGCTTAAAAGTCCTACCTTCAAAATCTTCTTGAATCTCATATAATCTTTTAATAATTCTATTTTACCCGTTATGATAAGTATGTCCATCGCTGCCTCTTTTGAAATTAAGAATATGTCAAATAGTTGTTCTTGTATATGTAACCTATTTTTCTTGAGTTCCATAATACCCTTATGTGCCAATTCTAACCTTTTACGAATAAGAGTGCTCATTTTCATTTTAAAATCTTTCGTCAAAAGAACTTTACTATTATTGAATAATAAAAGCTCAAGACAGAGTAATCCTTTGTATGAAAGACCCTGGGAAAATATATTCTTAAGTAACACTTTAATAGTTGAGGGAAGTATATCAAGTACTCTATTTTCAAGCTTATAAATTGCTTTAATATTATGGTTTAATCTATTGGAAGGAATTGATAAAAGATCAGTTAATAATTTATCAAAAACTGCCATCTCGAGATACTGAGCTGAATCCTTTTGGTTTAAGAAATTGAACATTTCTAAAGTTATTCTTTCAGATGTTATTTTTTTGATATTTTTATGATTTTTTTTTATAGTAGTTCTGGTCGTAACTTCAATAAACCCTTTAAGTTCTGCGGCAAATCTATATGCCCTGAGCATTCGTAAAGGATCATCAATCAAGTTTTTCTCTGATAAAGAGCGTATCCTTTTCTCATGTATATCTTTTATACCATGGTATATATCGATGATTCCTTTTTCCGGAGACCATGCAATTGCGTTCATGGTAAAATCTCTTTTTGATAGATCTTCTTCAATTGTCCCTAAAGGTCTTGAGAAATCGAGAGTGGTACCATCTTTGAATGCGATTCTGAACATCTGCTTTTTTCTAAGCTCTACCAACGTCCCCCCGGTAATCTCTTTTATTTCACTTACAAAGGGCTTAATATCATTGCAAACAATATAATCCCTGTCATGAGAATAAACACCCATCAATAGATCACGGACATAGCCACCAACCAGATATATATCTTTTCCCCTCCCCTTCTCAAAGACAACAGAGTTATACCTGTCCTTCAGAATCTCATTCTTGAGCAATTGAAATGAAAATGACATAAAACATATTAACATACAATATATCTCCCTTGACTTTTATGTGTTCTCTCATTTATAAAAATTATAATGCGGGCGTAACTCAGCAGGTAGAGTGTCAGCTTCCCAAGCTGAAGGTCGCGGGTTCGAATCCCGTCGCCCGCTCCATGAATTCTCATGCAATGAAACCACAGAGGACTCAGAGAGAACACTTCAAAAAATTCAATTATTCTTTATTTATACATAACGACATTAATCGAATGTCATTCCCGCAAGCAAAGCGCGTCGGGAATCCTTCTTTTAAAGAAAGATTCCGGACAAGCCGGAATGACTTCCGAGACAAGACTTATTTCATCATGTATAAAATGGTTTTTATGTCCATAGAGTCTCTGTGCTCTCTGTGGTTTTAAAGTAGATAGATGCGTAAAGGTTTAGTGCACATCTACACAGGTGAAGGCAAAGGGAAAACAACTGCTGCTGTCGGACTTGCAATAAGGGCTAAAAGCAGAGGATTGCGTGTGCTATTTGCACAATTCATGAAAGGTGATAAAAAAGGTGGAGAGATTGAATTACTTAAAAAACTCTCAATAAAGACAAAAAGATTTCAAAGAGTTTTATCTCCGTATTTTTATCCTAACATAGATAAAGAAAAGCTTAAATTTGAAACATATAAGTCATTAAAAAATATAAATAAAATAATATTAAGTAATGATTTCGACCTCATCGTCCTCGATGAATTCAATTGTCTCATCCAGGAAGGTCTTCTTACAGAAAATGAGGCATTAGAATTAATTTCAAATAAGCCTGCAAATCTCGAACTCGTCCTCACAGGGAGAGGAGCAACGAAAAGACTTATCGAGATTGCTGATTATGTAACAGAGATGAACGGGGTTAAACATCCTTTTTACAGTGGTATCAGTGCAAGGAAAGGCATTGAGTATTGACTTTAGGTATCAATATAGATAAACTAATTTTTTAATAATAAGGTCTAAAATGGGGGTAAAGTATGGAAGAAAAAAGAAAGGGTATCAGTGAAGACTGGTTGTCCCTGTGGCTTGGTTTGTTAATCTTTGTTCTCTCACTCGGTGTATTTGCAGGAGTGGATATCTTCGGGTGGGGAACAAAAACATCCACATGGACAGACTTATCCAAGGCATTGTCACCTGTATCGAAACACTTCCAGACTGTAAAAGGCGAGATTACAAAGATCGATGGCCAGAAGGTAACCATCAAAAAGGCAGATGGAAAAGAAGATATACTTACCATAAAGGATACCGCCGGGCTGAAGGTTGGTGATAAGTACGAGAAAAAGGGAATATCAGGCATAGCTTCTCTACTCTTTACATATCTCTTCATGCTTGTTGTGATGGGAATTGGCGCTGTAGCGCTGCGAATAGATATCAAGAAATTTATTATCGGTTTTACCATTGTCTTCTGGGTAGCGTATATTTGTTGGACTCTCGGTCACTATGGATACATAGCAGCAACAGACCCTAAGAAGGCAGGTATCGCATGGTCACTGAAGTTAACAGGCGAGGCAGGGTATATTATAGCTCTGATTGCTGGCTTATTAGTCGCTAACTTCATGCCATGGCTGTCGAATATATTGAAGGAGGCAACGAGACCTGAGCTGTATATCAAGACAGCCATCGTCATAATGGGAGCAGCCCTCGGTGTTAAGGCAGCAGGGGCCCTTGGTCTGGCATCTGCGATTATGTTCAGGGGACTCTGTGCCATTGTGGAAGCGTATCTTATCTACTGGGCTCTTGTTTACTTCGTTGCAAGGAAATACTTCAAGTTCAGCAAGGAATGGGCAGCACCTCTTGCCTCGGGTATATCAATCTGTGGTGTTTCAGCAGCTATAGCAACAGGTGCTGCTATCAGGGCAAGGCCAGTGGTTCCCATTATGGTATCTTCACTGGTTGTTGTCTTTGCAGTTATCGAGCTTGTGATACTTCCGTTCGTAGCCCAGGTATTCTTAACGAAGGAACCCCTTGTGGCCGGTGCATGGATGGGTCTTGCAGTCAAGACTGATGGAGGAGCAGTTGCAAGTGGAGCGGTTACCGATTCCCTTATAAGGGCAAAGGCCCTGACAACAGAAGGTATCAACTATGCGGAAGGCTGGATTACCATGACCGCTACAACCGTAAAGATATTTATAGATATCTTTATAGGGATATGGGCATTTGTACTTGCTTATATCTGGTGTACGAAAATAGAGCGCAAACCTGGAGAAAGAATTGGTGCAGGAGAGATATGGAATAGATTTCCCAAATTTGTCATTGGATATGCAGCCACATTCGCTATATTGCTGTTAATCTGCCTGCCTGCTTCAAGGGCTATTGGTCCGGTTGAAGAACAGATTAATCCACTAAAACAGGAGAGCTCTGCAGCAGAAAAGAAACTTCCAACAGCAGATCCTGCAGCACAGGCAGCTTTAAATGAAAAGATAAAAGCTGCAAAGGACAAGGTAAAGGTATTAGAGGCACAGATTAAAGAACCAAGGAAGACCATATCAAATGCTAATCTGGCAACTGAAGAGAGCAATATATTCAGACAATTGTTCTTTGTCCTGACCTTCTTTACCATCGGGGTTGTCTCCAACTTTAAGAAACTCTGGGAAGAGGGTATTGGCAAACTGGCAGCAGTTTATATACTCTGTCTATTCGGGTTCATCATCTGGATAGGACTGATTATTTCATGGATATTCTTCCACGGTGTGAAACCGCCAATAATAACAGGATAAAGAGAGACAAGGAGGTATATTTATGCCTGAAGAACCAAAATTAGCAGAAGAATTAAAGAAGATGGAGTATGAACCGCTTCTTCCTGTGGAGAAGAAGCTCATTGGATGGAGTATAGGCATCGGTTTAGGCCTGCTGGCAATCCTCGTCTGGATAAGCTATACATTTTTCCCTGGCGGGCATTAAAACTTTTCATAAGGATGATAGCTAAATAGAGTCTGTCCATAAACTCAGTTTTTTCGTCATTCCTGCGGAAGCAGGAATCCAGAACCTCTTGAAATCACTGGATTCCCGTTTTCACGGGAATGACATAAAGACAATTTATAAACAGACTCTAAATAGGTTTTAAGGGCGATTCATCACTCTCCATACATGATATATCCTCTGAACTACTGTAACATGTGTAAGCACAAGCATTATCCAAAGCACGGGGATAATCCATCCTGTTATTGCAGCAAATACTAAGAGGATGATCCTCTCTGGTCTCTCCATAATTCCTGTGTGACAGGATTCACCGAGTCCCTCTGATCTTGCCCTTGCATAGCTGATCAAAAACGCTCCTATTAATGTCCCGAGACTGATAAAGGCACCTGTGTGGTCACCTCTTTCAGCAAGATACCACGCGATAGACAGGAAAAGAAATGCATCAGAATATCTATCAAGTACAGAATCGAGAAATGCACCAAATTTCGTAGTCTTTCCGCCTGTTCGGGCAATAATTCCATCAAGCATATCAAAAATTCCACCGATTAAGATTAGTATGCCGCCAAGTCTGATGTTATGAGGAATAACCAGCGCTGCTACAGTTGTTACGAGAAACCCTGTTATTGTGATGGTATTTGGACTAAAGGGAATTCGTTTTACAATCGGTCCGAGTGGAGTATCAAGAAAATGACCAAATTTTGCACTAAGCATAACATTGAACTTTGATAATGCTAACTGGTTTTACTGTTACCTCTCTCGCTTTCCTTGTATGAACTCTTCAAGCATATCCCTTGCCTTTTCATCGGGAAACTGTATTATTGGGTGTTTCATGAAATATGCTGATGGAGATATGAGTACCCCCCCTACCCCTCTATCACGTGCAACTTTGCAACACCTTATCGCATCTATAACAACACCTGCACTGTTCGGGGAATCCTCGACTGAGAGCCTGAGTTCAAGATTTACAAGTATATTTCCAAATCCTCTTCCCTCCATTCGAAGGAAACAGATCTTATTGTCCATAAGCCAAGGTACATAGTCAGAAGGACCTATGTGAATATTCTCATTGTCCAATGGTTTATGCATCTGAGACTGTACAGCCTCTGTCTTTGATATCTTCTTGGACTTCACCCTGCTTCTGTTCAGCATGTTCAAGAAATCAGTATTTCCACCAACGTTTAACTGATAGGTAGTGCTAATTTTTACCCCTCTGTCTTCAAACAGCTTGGTCAAGGTTCTGTGGATAATTGTTGCACCGATCTGACTTTTTACATCATCCCCTATGATTGGAATCTTTTTCTTCTCAAAACGATCTGCCCAGGATTTATTGGATGCAATAAAGACAGGAACACAGTTAATCAAACTGACGCCAGTCTTTAGACATACCTCAGCATAAAATGCTGTTGCCTCTTCTGAACCTACCGGCAAATAACTGAGGAGTATGTCGGCGTCACTCTGCTTCAGAACCTTTACAACATCACATGGTTTTTTCCTGGCAATAATAAATCTCCTGTCATCGGGATAATCTTCCAAATGGGGTGAGACGCCATCTAAGACATTTCCCATCTTTACGATAACCGGAAAGTCGGGAAGGTTGTTATTGAATATCTTTGTACAATTTGGTTTGGCAAATATAGCTTCTTTCAGTGGTTTATCTACTTTTCTCCTGTCTATGTCAAATGCAGCTACAAACTCAATGTCATCTGGTTGGTATCCCCCGAGATCATAATGCATCAAACCAAGAGACCTGTCAGGATGATTTTTACCCAATGCTTTGTAATATTCAACACCCTGAATCAAAGAGCTGGCACAGTTACCAACCCCAGCAATTGCAACTCTTATTTTACCCATCTTCTCATTTCACCCTTTTGTGTCCTTTTATATAAAAGGAGTATAAGATCTTCGAGTCCTATGTTGAATTCCTTTAAAAGATTATCTACCGACTCTTCACAATAGAGCATAAATCTTTTCCATATTCTCTGCACGGTATCCTTATCCAGATCAGATGCAATTGCAGCTTCCCTGAAACTCATTCCTTCTGTAAGATAACGAATAACTTCCTTTATCTTGGATTCTTTTGTGTGCAGGCCAAAAAAGAGGGTGCTGCGGCGCTCAGAGAAGGTAAAATTACATGTCTTGCATTTCAGGAGCTTTCTCTGATGTTTTCCATACGTGTCATAGATAATGATATTTCCATGTCCTCTCTTCCCGTGGTCAACGCAAGCTTTATTTGGACAGAAAAAATCATATACATTCAAGGGAAATTCCATGTAGTTTTATATATCAAAGTATAGTTTCATGTCAAGACATAATTCAATAAATTGGGGACAATTGTCGGTTAACGCAAATGAGCGAAAATGTTATGCCCTGCTTGTAACCACCATTTGTGAATAATTGTTGTTCAATGTGTCTTTCGACTTCAGAGGTTTTGTGAGTAAATATTGTATATGCATATCTATTACATCAGAAAGTCCTGAGAGAAGCGTCTCTGAAGGCCTGATTCGCTTGATCTTCGTAATGTTCCATGTGAGCAGATCTGTATAAAGCTTTACAATTCCCGGGAGAAGTTTTGTAGGAGATTCAGCCACTCGAGCGCAGACATCGCAAAGAATGGAACCGTAAGACACATAGAAATTAAACCCATCTTTTCCGCACCTCCCGCACACATCAAGCTTAGGGGCATATCCTATGAGTTTCAGGAATTTTATTTTATAGAGTACTACACTCATTTTTTTATTTATATTATTTTCTATATCATGCAATGCATATAAGAGTAAGGAGTACTCATGTTTACTGGTATTTCGCTCAGAGGTAAAATGGCTGGTGAGCTCCACTATTTCTGATGCCTTCAGAAAATAATTCAGATCATTCCTAAGCGATTGAAAGGAGTAGAGAATGTCTGATTGTGTCAAACGTGGCAGGGTAGCATCTTCTCTTCCCCAAAAAGCAATCCTTGCATGTGTAAATGGCTCAAGGCTGCTACCGAATCTACTTTTTATCTTTCGTGGACTCTTTGCAAAAACCTTGAGGAGTCCACAATCAGGAGTAAGGTATGAAACAATAAGGTCTGCTTCACCGAAAGGAAAGGTTTTTAAAACAATACCCTCTGTTCTATGGAGCATCTACCATCTACATGATATTCCCGAAGTCTTCTGGCTTGAGGTTTTTAAGCCATTCTTCGAGTTCATCTGAATCCCTTTTCCCTACAATGCTGTCCTCTATGAAGATAGATGCATTTGTTCTTAACGCGATTGCTACAGCATCGCTTGGTCTTGAATCTATAACTGTCTCCTTTTTACCATCGCTCAAACAGATAAGTGCATAATATGTATTATCCAGAATCTCTGTCACAATAACCTTTGTTATTTTGAGCTTCAGACCATCAATGATATTCTTTATCAGGTCATGCGTAAGGGGTCGCGGGGTGACAATCTTTCCTAAAGCAATTGCTATTGAATCTGCCTCTGGTTTCCCTATCCATATAGGGAGTGTACTGTTACCATCAATCTCCCTGAGCAGCATGATATACATATTGCTACGAGGATCAAAAAGCAGACCTTCAACCTTCATCTCAATTAACATCTCTTATTGATATCCCAGTTCCGTCAGGATGCCTTTCTTATCTCGCCAGTCTTTTTTAACCTTCACCCACAGCTCAAGAAAGACCTTTGTATTGAGGAGTTGTTCTATATCAATTCTTGCAGCAGTTCCAATAGATTTTAGCTTTGCTCCTCTTTTCCCTATTATTATACCCTTTTGGCCTTCTCTTTCAACATAAATATTGCTGCTTATGGATATGAGTCCGTCTTCTCTTTCTAACCAATCAGTAATCTCAACAGCAACTGCATGAGGCACTTCTTCCTCTGTCATCTCTATTACTTTCTCTCTGATTATTTCGGAAACCATAAACCTCTCAAGCAGATCAGTATGAATATCATCAGGATAATATCTCGGGCCATATGGCAGATATTCACAAATTTTTTTGATGAGCAGATAAATTCCATCCTGTTTTAATGCAGATAGAGGAATGATTTCATGAAATTGGTACATCTCCTTGTAGGTGTCTATAATGGGGAGCAGTTCTGTCTTCTTGATAGTATCTATCTTGTTGATCAAGAGAAAAACAGGTGACTGAACTTTCTTCAATAACTCCATGATAACTTTGTCACTGTCTGATGGCTTGTGTGGTTCGACCATGAAAAGAATGATATCCACTTCCTGTAAGGCTTCCATAGTAGTTTTAACCATTATTTCACCCAGTCTATGTCTTGGTTTGTGAATTCCAGGGGTATCGATGAAGATAATCTGTGTATCAGGGAGCGTTTTTATTCCGAGAATTCTATTTCTTGTTGTCTGGGGTTTTGAGGTAACGATTGCAACCTTTTCACCCAAGATAGTGTTCAGGAGTGTAGATTTACCTACATTCGGACGTCCGATGATGGATACAAAGCCGGAACGAAACTCAAATCCCCCCTTCCCCCCCTTTAGTAAAGGGGGGGAAGGGGGGATTAATGACTTGTCACTCGTCACTCGTTACTCGTTACCGGAGTTTAGCCACTGCCTCTTTGATTCTCTCAACACCCTTTTTTATCTTCTCGATGGATGTTGCATACGAGAGTCTTATGTGATTGTCATCGCCAAATGCCTCTCCATGAACAAGGGCAACCTTTGCTTCTTCAAGAAGAAACAGGGTGAGGTCAGATGAAGATGATATTGTCCTCGTGTTAGCAGATTTGCCATAGAGTTGAGCGGTGTTGGGGAAGGCATAAAAGGCACCTGTGGGAGTAAGGCAGTTTATGCCAGAAATAGCATTTAATTCACTGATAAGCAATCTTCTCCTCCTGTCAAATTCAGCAAGCATTATGGGAATAAAATCTTGGGGTCCTATAAGTGCTTCAATCGCTGCCTTCTGTGCAATCGACGTAGGATTTGATGTAGACTGACTCTGTATATTTGTCATAGCCTTTATTATTTCCTTTTGACCTGCTGCAAAACCAATCCTCCAGCCTGTCATAGCATAGGACTTTGAAAGTCCATTGACAACAATTGTTCGTGCCTTTATCTCGCTGCCGAGTGAAGCAATGCTGATATGTTTGAAGCCATCATAGGTGAGTTTTTCATAAATCTCATCAGAAATGACATACAGTTGATGTCTGAGGGCAATTTCTGCAATCCTTTCCAAGCTTTCCTTATCGTATGTAAGTCCGGTAGGATTGGACGGTGAATTCAAAATGAATGCCTTTGTCTTTTTTGTGATATGTGATTCAATAACTTCAGGTTTCGCCAGAAAAAAATCAGATTCGAATGTCTTCACAAAAACAGGAATTGCATCATTCAGCACTACCTGATCAGGATAGGAAACCCAATAGGGTGAAGGGATTAAAACCTCATCACCAGGACCAAATAATGCCTGAGCAATATTATAAAGGCTATGTTTTGCACCACACGAGACAATAATCTCTTCACGTGAATAATGCAGGTTATTATCTTTTTTGAGCTTCTCAATTATTGCATCTTTCAGAGGGTCTATTCCTCCGACAGGGGTGTACTTTGTGAAGCCATCCCTTATTGCCTTGATAGCAGCTTCTTTGATATTATCCGGTGTATCAAAGTCAGGTTCCCCTACCCCGAAATTCACGATATCAACCCCTGCCGTAATCATTGCCTTTGCCTTTGCATCAATCGCAAGGGTTGGTGATGGCTTTATATTTTTTGCCCTTTCAGAAAGCATACATAATCTATTTTTCCCCTTTAAACTTCTCTTGTAACTTCTTAATCGTTTTTATCCTGTTCTGGAAATCCTTTGTAAGGGCATCTGCCTCGTCCTGATTGCTTATAACATGAGGCGTCACCATAACTAATAGTTCTGTTTTTCTATATGTGTCAGTTGTTTTTGAAAATAAATAACCGAGGATAGGTATCTTGCTCAGGAAAGGGATTCCTGACCTTCCCTGACTCTTTGTTTCTCTCATCAAGCCGCCTATAACGAGTGTGTGCCCGCTTTGAACAACAGCAGTGGTCTTAGCCTTTCTCGTTACAAACCCTTGAAAGTTTTGTCCTGCAACCGGAATAGACGCCCCGAGCTCGCTTACTTCCTGTGTTATATCGAGGGCAACACGATCTTTCTCTGTTATATGAGGTTTCACTGTTAAAAGTATTCCTACTGTCTTGTACTGAATCTGTCCTGTTGTAACAAGTGTTGTTCCGCTACCAGCAGTAGCTGGCTGCTGTATCAGACCTGTTGCTGTTGGCACCTCATCGCCTATCTGTATATTGGCCTCTTTATTATCCATTGCAAGTATATGGGGGCTTGCGAGGACATTAAATTTTTCTGTGCTGACAAAGGCAGTGACCAGTGCATTGAATTTTGCAGGGTTAATGATATTTGCAAAGGCAACAGATGCACCAGCTGGGGTCGAAATACCTTGTATGCCACCTGTGGTAAATCCTCCTGTCACGTTGAATCTTTCACCAAAGGCGCTTCCCTCACGTGTTGCCAGCCATTCTATTCCGAGCGTTTCTTCGTCTTTTAAAGTCACATCTGCTATTAAAACCTCAATTAATACCTGTTTTGCTGGAACATCAAGCTTCTTTAATGTTTCAAGCAGTGAAAGGTATCCCTTTGGTGTTGTTTTAATAACAAGTGCGTTTCTATCCTCGTATGCTGCAATGGTAACACCTCCCTCGATTTCTCCAGGTATATCACCTTCAACCGTTGCCGGAGCAGATGTTGTTGCCGGTGTAGTTCGTGGAGGTTGTGGAGGTGCTGGTCTTGGAGTTACACCTGTCGTCTTTTTATCTCCGTATAAACCCTTTAAAAGCTCAACCAGTTTCTTTGCCTCTCCATGCTCGACGTAGTACACAAAAGTTCTGACCATTTCCCTGTCAGTCGGTGGAATATCAATTGCCTCGAGTATCTTCATAAATTTCATCAGTGATGACTGAATAGCGGTAACAATAAGCAGGTTTGTTGGTTCGTACACCACAATATCTGCTCCCCTTGGCATGATGTTCCGAATAATATTCGCAATATCACCGGCCTTTACATATTCAAGAGGTATTATCTGTGTTACAAAACTTGAATCGAGCTGCATCTTGAGTTCTTTTCCTGTCTCGACTTTCACGGGCTGCTGCTTTGCAGAATCAATAGGTACAATCCTGTAAAGGCTTCCGTCCTGAACTGCTGTAAGTCCATTCAATTCCAGGATGGTCTGGAAGATATGGAAAAGTTCTTTCACAGGAAACTTCTTATATGACTGAATGGTAATTTTGCCTGTAACACCTTGAGGAAGAATGTAGTTGATATTCAGCAATTCGCCGATGGTTGAAATGACCGTCTCTATATCAGCACCATAAAAATTCAGGATTACAAATTTTTCTTCTGCCTCCTTCTCTATCCTTACTGCTTCTGTTTTTCTTGTCTCCTCCGGTACAGGAGATTTTTGTACTTGTTCTGCAAGTTTCAATTCCTCAGATGGAGGTTGAGGAAGAACAGGTAACTCTGTTTTCCCCTTTACAACAGCCTTTGGTGCACATGAAAGAAGAGATAAAGATAGAAAAATAGCTACAATCATTTTCATAATCATATTATTTACCTCGGTGTCGTTATTGTTTTTACCATATCCATGTTTAATTCTATTGTTTCTGCATTCCATTTTAATAGCACCTTTTTGACAGCAATATCTACTACTTCCACACTATCGAGCATATCCCCTTTTCTTACAGGTACTGCCTTTGTCCTGTCTTTTTCAATATAGGCAACATAATCACCATAATTATCAAGGATAACACCTTTGAGGACAAGCTCGGGCCTCTTTGGTGGAGGTGGTGGAGGAGGCGGTGGTGGAGGTTTTACTTCAACGATGACAGGTTTGGGTTCTGCATATGTCCTCGACTGGCTAAATATATTTTTTTCTACGATATCCCTTGACCAGCCTGCCTTGAACTCTGGAATTGTTATCAACATAACACCCTTATTTGCCTGTTCTCCCTTTGAAAGACTGGACAATGGATTGTATCGTAATACTTCTCCATAAAAGTTGCATGATACATAGAGAAATATTAAAACCATAACGGATAATATAAGCCACCTTCTTATCATGTCTTAGACAATCCTGAAATCTGTATCCGTACCCTGAGATCTTTCGGGTTGGAAACGTTCAGTGGGTGCATACTTATCTTATCTATTTTGATCAGCATCTTGTCTGATTCAATAAGCCTGAGGAATTCGCTTATCTTCTTGATATCTCCGCTTCCGTCAAAGTAAATAGGTATACCCATATAAGTTTCATACTTTACCACATTCAGAGGCCGTATAGAGATAATTTTCAATCCTGCCTTTTCTGCAAGGCCCTCAACCTTTCTCTGCAGGACTGCAGAAGCGAGAAACCTTGAATTCTCTGTTATAATCTGCTTTTTGATTTCATCAGTTTGCTCGATAGCCTTTTTAATTGCTTCCTCGGT
The DNA here is from genome assembly GCA_016873575.1 of Nitrospira sp. Lineage (GTDB taxonomy): Bacteria > Nitrospirota > Thermodesulfovibrionia > Thermodesulfovibrionales > SM23-35 > VGWY01. Next base: position 17,802 of record VGWY01000003.1, read on the forward strand.
CGTTTCCGCCTCTCTGATAAATCGTTCATACTTTTGAAGTGTCTCATATTTTAGGGCAATGGATTCCTTCAAATCCCTGGATTGAGGCCCGATAAAATAGGACTCGAACAGAAGGAGACTGAAGATTAAGATTGCTGAACCCATAATATATACCTTTTTTCTCATAATTCTTCAAACTCCATTTTCAGAGAAAATTTTTCTTCTGTGGTAATGGGTTCCGTTAAATAAACATTCTTGAATGACTTTGTGTTTTCAAGAACTAAAACTAACTCGGATGCCTTTTTTGTATATCCTTCTATCTCTACCCTTCCTCTATCATCAACAGATAAGTTTGTGATCCACGTGTTTTTCGGCAAGACAATGCTTAATTCTTTCATAATCCTGAGTGGTAAATTTCTCTTATTCTTAAAGTCGAATAAAAACTTTCTGTCCATCTGTATTGATTCGAGTTTTTTCTTTAATTCGAGAAGACCTGCTCCATGTTTTTTTATGCTGTTGATTTTCTCCTCAATGTGTCTCAGCACCCTCTGTTCTTTATAATATGCGAGTGGCGAAGTTAGCAAGAAAAGCACAACTGTTGCTGCTGCTGCGCCTCCCAACAGATATGGATAGTAATCTGGTTTCTTCCGTGAAAATTCGATCGGCAAAAAATGAAACGAGAATGGTTTACTCTTAAATGCACTCATGGCAATCGTATTTGCAAGAGACATTGGAAATAATTTGATATTCATCTTTTCTATGACTGATGATTCAGTTTTCCCTGACATAAAGACTCCGTCAGGAAAAGATGTGAGAAGACCTTCAATCTCCAGAATAATATCTTTATCCTTCCGAATGTTTCTCAACAGCACAGGGACAGCATCCTTCAAGCCGACAATCTCATAAAAACTATCAGAGACGTGTATGAAAAGGCATCTCAGAGTTTTAGCTTTATTCTCTGTGAGAAAATTATTGCAAGCCTCGATAGCAGAGCATCGTACAGATAAGATGTCAAGACCTGCACTGTTTACAGGATCGATAAACGACTTCAGGGTATCTTTTTTTATCGATAGGACAAGGACCTTTGTCCTATCAGATGCCTTTGAGAGAATAGTGAAGTCAAACATATACTCATCAACAGGCAATGGGAGATATTTTTCAAGTTCATAAGACAGTGCGTTTTTAATCTCACCTTTTTTTGTCAGTGGCAATTCTACAATATGATGAGAAAAGTGATCGAATGTGATCCCTATGACAACCCCGTCAGGACTATAGTCTTTTTTCAATTTCGTAAAGGTTTCTGAAAGAAACTCCTGTCTTTTTTCCGGGATGTCCGGTATCTGATAGTCTTCTGACTTCAGATGCCTCACAGCTCCAAGCCTTCTTTCAATAAGGGAGGCTTGCATTGATCTGCTATCGAAACTAACCCCTATAACCCTCTGCATTTTCCTTCCAGTAAACTGTCCGAATTTTGAAACCTTTATCCGTAGGCGTTCTATTGACGACAGAGATTATCCGTGAAGCCCGGTTGCTTCCATGTACATGAGCGACTACTTCAATCCTGAAGTACGAAGAATTGGTTTTGGTAAGTTGTATAATACGAAATGTCAACGGGATAGTCTTGAATCCACCCGATTCCCTCTGTTTTAAAATAGTTTCTATGGCGGGTGGAGTTAGACCTAATAATTCCATAACCTCTTTAGACACTGTATTGATGTTAATAGCACCTATGATATCTCCCCTCTTGCCAAATGTCGTGATTAATGGACCAATGGCTTTTATTTCATCAGAACCTGTCATATACTCAGGCCTCATTCCTTTTACAAGGAGTAGTTCTTCCGGGACATCAAAAAAATTGTTTTTTGCTTTATATGGATTATCAAGTTCTTCATAGTATTCGTCCTCTGCTCCTGAAAGATGATGCTTATTATCCCGATCTATCCAGTCCAGGATAGAGTCAATAAGCTCACGTGCTGTACCGGTAGGCATACCAACATATTCAAACAATTTTTCAAGTCTATCGCCGGCATAATTAATATTCAGTTTGGAATCCTCATCAGTTATCCTGATATCAATTTCTCCCTCGGTTGTGGTCTTTTTCCCTGTTACAGGAGATGTTTCGTTATCTATTCGAAGATTTCCCTCGTTGTCTAATAAATCGACCACAGGGTCTTTATCAGATACAAGATAATTGATTGCCTCCTGATACCCTCTCATGCAAAGATAATATGCCATTGTCTCTTCCTTCAGATTGCGTGTACTCGCAGTACTCCACCTTGTTGAAAAAGAGAAATTCATTGCAACGATACTGAGGAGTACCAGTATCCAGAGCACCATCATGAGGGCTACCCCTTTTTCAGAGTAACGAGTAAAAGTCTTTAACTTTAAACTTTTAACTTTAAACTTTAAACTGTTCATAATTCTACTTGCGTTACCCTGATGACCTCGTCTATTGTTGTGATACCTTTCTTCACCTTTTCAATCCCATCCTGTCTGAGTGTCCTCATTCCAGATGCAACCGCCCTCTCTTTTAATTCCCTGACTGTTGCTCTTTCCATAATTAATTCCCTTATCTTATCAGTGATTAAGAGGAGTTCGAATATCCCGATCCTTCCTCTGTATCCTGTCCCTGAGCAGTAATCACATCCTTTCTCTTTCCAGAGTTCAGATATGTCTGATCCAAATTCAGCTTTTATCTCATTAGTTACTTTATAAGGTGTCTTGCAGTGATTGCATAATCTTCTCACAAGCCTCTGTGCCATAACACATATCAGCGTTGAAGAGGCCAGATAGTTTTCAACTCCCATGTCCATCAGCCTTGCTATTGCCCCGGGTGCATCGTTTGTATGGAGGGTGCTGAAGATTAAGTGTCCTGTCAGTGCAGCATGTATGGATATACCTGCTGTCTCAAGGTCTCTTATCTCTCCAACCATGATGATATCAGGATCCTGCCTCACGATATGCCTGAGCCCACTGGCAAAGGTCAGTCCTATCTTTGGCCTGACCGGTATCTGGTTTATACCTGCCATAAGGTATTCTACAGGCTCTTCTATCGTTATTATCTTTTTCTCAGAAGAATTTATCCTGTCAAGAGATGCATAGAGGGTAGTTGATTTCCCACTACCTGTTGGTCCTGTAATAAGAACCATTCCATACGGTCTTTTAATAACATCCTCATAATCATCCAGAAGTATCCTGTCAAGGCCAAGCTCCTCGAGTGTTAAAAATGACGTATCTTTGTCGAGGAGTCTCATAACGATACTTTCACCATATATCGTAGGGAGTGTTGAAACCCTTATGTCTATATTCTTTCCTGCAAAAATACCCTTTATCCTTCCATCCTGCGGTAATCTCCTTTCAGCAATGTTCATCTGCGAAAGGAGTTTGACTCTCGATGATACAGCAGACTGCATCCTTACAGGAAACGTCTCCTTCTCATAGAGGACTCCATCAACACGATATCTGACCCTGAAATTTGTTTCACTCGGCTCAATATGAATATCACTTGCTCTCTCTTTCGCTGCATTCTCTATCAGGATATTGACGAGTTGTATTATCCCCTTTTCTTGAGCAAGATCCCTCAGATGGCTGACATCTTCTGCTATTTCAGAAATCGGGGTTTCCTCTTCTGTGACATCTTCTATGAGTCGCTGCATAACAGCGTCCCTTGATTCATAGAGGTTGTTGAGGTGTGCAAGGATATCTGACTTTTTTGCAAGATAGAGGTCGAGTTCGTAGCCAAAGGATACACGAAGGCTCTCAATTGCATCGGTCCTTGCAGGGTCTCCAACAGCAACCTTGATGGTGGTATCTGTTATTTGCAAGGGTAATATACAATTCTCAGTTAAAAAGCTATATGATATTTTCCCTAAGGGTATCTGCGAGGGAAAGGTATCAGCTTCTATGATCGGAATATTGAATTGTAATGAGAGTGCTTTCAGTATGTCAGATTCTGAAATGCCATCACTTATGAGTATCTCGCCAAACCGTCTTTTCCCGTCCTCAGTTTTTTGCATATTGAGTGTCCTTTCAATATCAGCCTTCTGTATAACACCCATATCGAGCAGTATCTGTCCTATTTTTTTATACGATGTCATCTTTAATTTGTCGGTATCTTGGGAATTGTACCGAAGAGGTATTTGAAGTCCTCGTCTTCAAATCTCAATCCGATACCTGCATACCCGCCCCGCCATTTTTTGTTTAAGATATTATCTATACCGGCATTCAGAAAGATATGTTTAAAGATAAAATAATCAATACCAGCTCTTACATGTGGTTTTTTTGAATTCTCTTCATCATTGGAGAAGTCCCAGACATCTGCGGTTATCCTTCCTCTGTCGTTATGGAAAAAATAGTCTCCACCGGCGCCAAATGTGTTTTCCGTAAGACCTATCCTTAATGTAAGATCCTTAAACCTCTTTGCAAACTGGGCTGTGAATTCTATCTTCTTCTTTATCTCTTCTTCTTTAACCCTTGTCGTACCGGTAGGGCCTGTCGTTATTGTCTCTTTGGTAGTTACCCTTCCCACAGGGTCCTGCACAACACCGACTATATAATATTTATCAGGTCTCGGTTGCAGTGTAACATAAAAATATCCCTTTCCATCCTTTGGCTCTGTGAGGTATTCAGTCTGAAAGGTAATAAATGTCCTGAACCTGTCAACTGCAGATATAGTCCTGTCAACCCCTTCTGCTGCCTTGTTTATGGATTCATAGAGGCGATCATCCTTTACCAGTTTCCCAAGAGACCCTTCTCCACGTTCAATCTTTTTAGCAATATTGTCAATAGATTGCGTAACACTCTTTATTGTTGGCCTATTTTCTTCAACCATTGTCTTTACTGATTCGACAGTACTCTTGATTACTGGCTTGTTCTCTTCAACCATTGCCTTGAGTTCCTTCGTAGCCATGTTAAGATTCTTAATAAGTTCAGGGCCATCTGACTTCAGGGATCCGGAGAAGTCTTTCATGTTGGCAACAGCAGTCGTAATGGGTTCTTTATTTTTTTCAATCAGGTTCTTTAATGAAACAACAAGTGTTTCTATATTATCGAGAACAACACCTAATTTCTCATCATTCACCAAAATGGCCTGATTCAAATTTTCGGTAATCTCCCGTAAATTTTCGATGGATTCCTTCAATGATTTTTTTGCCTCTTTTGTACTGAATGCCTCGTTCAGAGATGTTGCAAGGGTATTGATATTTCCTGACACATTTGTGAGGTTCCGAATCATATCGTCAAGATCAACTATCTCCATGACATCTTTAATGGTATCACCATTATTCAGGACAGGTTGCGTAGCTCCTGGCTTTATTTCGAGATATTTGTCACCAAGAAGACCAACAGCCTTAATCGAGGCTGATCCATCACTATATATCTTCACAGCACGATCTATTCTCAGGGTAAGCTTTGCTTTTGCATTTTCGAGATTTATCTTTTCTATCACTCCTGCGTCAACACCTGCAACCTTAACCTTTGTCTTTTCATCAAGACCTGCGATGTTCTTAAAATAAACGTGAACGATATATCCTTCCTTTTTTCTCAACCATTCAACTCCACCAACCTTGAATGTCATAAAGGATAAAATTACAATAACAATAATAGCAAAGAATCCTACCTTAAGCTCTATTGAAAGCCCTCTCATGGTGAACCCCTTCTAATTTTATTGGCCCAATCGCGCTTCCAGTTATAAACTGATGAACAAATGGATTTTGGGTATTCTTAATTTCATCTGGAGAACCTACTGAGATTATTTCCCCTTCGTAAAGCATGGCAATCCTGTCAGCAATTTTGTATGCGCTGTTCATATCATGGGTAATTGTGACAGATGTAATTGAAAGATGCTTTTTCATCTCTACAATAAGGTCATTGATTGCATCTGCCATGATAGGGTCAAGACCGGTAGTAGGTTCATCGTAAAGTAAGATCTCAGGCTCATGTGCAATAGCCCGTGCAAGTCCTACCCGTTTCTTCATACCACCAGACAACTCTGATGGCATCAGATCTTCAACTCCTACAAGTCCCACCAGTTTGAGTTTTTCAACCGCAAAAGCCTTTACATCTTTTTCATTCATCTGTTTTTGTCTCAGAAGCACAAATCCTATATTTTCCCATACACTCAAAGAATCAAAGAGTGCCCCTGCTTGAAAAAGCATACCAAATTTCTTCCTAACTTCATAGAGTTCATTCTCTTTTAATGTTGCAATATCAATGCCATCTATGAGCACCTTCCCTTTATCGGGCTTTATTATACCAATAATGTGTTTGATGAGAACGCTTTTCCCTGAACCACTTCCTCCAATCACAACCATGCTCTCACCCTTTTCAACCTTAAGATTCACCCCTTGGAGAACATGCTTAGTATTAAACGATTTATGCAAATCTATAATCTCTATCATGTAAAAATCTCGCCACAGAGGTGACAGAGAGAATTATGAGAACGCAGAGTTGTAAAAATTAATGTAATACTCTGTGCGCTCATTCTGAATCTCTGTAGTTTAAATAATATGCTGTCTTCATTTAAATAACAACGCAGATAAAAAGTAATCAGAGATCAATATGGTCATGGATGACAGCACGACCGCGCCTGTTGTTGCCTTTCCGACACCTTCAGCCCCTCCGCTCGTGTAAAAGCCTTTATAGGAACTTATCAGGGCAATGCTTGCCCCGAAAAATCCCGATTTAATCAAGCCATTATAAATGTCGCTTACCTCTAAATAATCCCATGTACGCTTCCAGTAGACAGTCGAACTGGCCTCGAAGAGCCCTACGGTTACAATATATCCACCGATAATACCAATGATGTCTGCAATGATAGCAAGTGCAGGCATCATGAAGATACCTGCAATAAACCTTGGAACAATGAGGTATTTAATTGGATTTGTTGCCAATGTTTCAAGTGCATCTATCTGTTCTGTTACCCTCATGGTACCAAGCTCTGCAGCTATTGCAGCACCAGCCCTTCCTGCAACGATGAGCCCTGTCAGCACAGGTCCAAGCTCCCTTGTCATGGAGAGCGCAACAACAGAGCCAACGAGTGTCTCAGCGCCAAATCTTTTAAATCCAGTATAGGTTTGAAGAGCAAAAACCATGCCTGTAAAAATTGCAGTTATTAAAACGACAGGGGTAGACCTTACTCCTATTTCAAGCATTTGTTTAAAGATGCCCCGGACCTCAAGTGGTAACGCTACCATCTGTCTTGCAGTAGTAACGAAGAGGATCAAAATCCTGCCAAGTTCTTCGGCAAAGACTGTAATAGAACGACCTATGAGTTCAATCAGTTTGAACATTTATATATTGTTTTCTTGAGTGGCTACCGAGGGATGTCAGTATCTCATAAGGTATCGTCTTTGCTTTATCAGCAAGTTCATATGCAGTTATTGCATCATTGCCCTGTTCACCCAGAATAACCACTTCATCACATTCGCTAACATCTTCTATATCTGTGAGGTCTATCATGGTCAAATCCATACATATTCTTCCTACGACAGGAACACGCCTTCCCTTTACAAGCACTTCTGCACTGTTGGACAAAAGTCTGCTATACCCATCTGCATACCCCACGGGGAGTATTCCTATTTTACTCTGCCTTCTTGTTATGAATGTCCTTCCATAGCTTATTGGCGAATTCGGTGGCAGGTTTCTTATGGTAAGTATTATGGTCTTGACCTTCATTGCTGGCATCAAACTGATAAGTGCTGAGTGCTGAGTGCTGAGTGCTGGGTGCTGTAAAGGTGAATATCCATAGAGCATAAGGCCGGGTCTTACTGCATCAAGATAGGCAGCCTCGAATGTAAGGATAGCGGCACTATTTGCAATATGGGTAAGGATAGTTCCTTTTATACTCTTAAAAATGCCCGCTTTTATTGTATGAAATCTCTCAAGCTGGAAAAGTGCATATGATCTGTCTGAAAGATCGGCATCTGAAAAATGGCTCATAAGTCCGCCAACCTCTATCCCATCCATCTTTGAAATCTTCACCAAGTCTTCAGGAAGAGAGGTACCACTAAGCCCCAGTCTCCCCATTCCCGTATCTATCTTCACGTGTACCTTTATTGAGGTTCTTCTTTCTCTGGCTACACGTGATATGGCTGACGCTGTATTCATATTGTGTATGACTGGTATGAGATTGAAATCAAAAAAACTTGTGATATCTTCACTGTCAAAGAGTACGATTATGGGCGCAGTGATACCAGCATCCCTGAGTTGAATAGCCTCACTGGAAAATGCGACTGCAAGATAAGAGGTCCCCTCTTTAATCAACTTTTTTGAGACCTCTACAGAGCCATGACCATAGGCATCCGCCTTGACGACTGATATTATTGGTCGGTTTTGAATAATCTTTTTAACGGTCTCAAGATTGTGCGCTATTGCAGAAAGGTTAATCTCTGCAACGGCTCCTCTACGCACCTTCTTTTTTCTCTGCTTCTTTTTTCTCTGCTTCTTTTTTCTCTATCTCTTCTTTAGACTTGTCTTTTTTTGGTGTAACGTCTATTTCGTCAGGTTCAGATATGCCCCTTTTAAAATTTCTTATTGCCTGTCCTATCCCGCTTCCTATTTGTGGAAGTCTTGTCGCACCAAAAAGAATAACGATTATGATCAGGATGATGACTAATTCCTGCATTCCTAAACCAAACATACTTTTCCTCCTTTCGTTTAATAACAGTTAGTTATTAACAAAAACAGACTAACTTCTCAATGCTATTTGTTCATTACTAACTGCTAAGATCTCTCTTTTATAGTCTTCTATCGTATTGATATTTACAAAAGACCTACCAGCTGGGTCTACAGCCCTCACCTCCTCCTCTTCTATATAAAGAACATCCAATCCACTGAGAAACCCTCGCAAACTCTTTTTCCCTTGATTTATGTTCTTCTCCATTGCCTGAGCAGTTCTTTTTGAATAAATACCGAATAGTGGTTGGGGTTTTTTATCATAAACAGGGACTGCAACGTCCCACCTCTTAATCCCCCCACGCCCCCCTTCAGTAAAGGGGGGTAAGGAGGGATTAATCTGATGCTCCGCTGCTTTGTATTTATCAACAATATATTTTATCAGTTCTGCATTGATAAAAGGCATATCACATGCAATCACGAAGATTTCAGGGGCTTCTGAAGCAACAAGCCCTGAAAGTATACCTGTCATAGGTCCCCTGCTTTTCATTACATCTCCTACCATCGGTACACCAAGGTAGAAATATAGTTCGGGATTATTAGTGCTTATAATAACCCTATCAAAGATTCCACTGAGGAGCTCGATATTAGACTCAATAATCCTATTGTTATTTATCTCAAGAAATCCTTTCATCACAGGTAGCCTTTTATTTTCCCCACCAGCCAAAATCAAAACATCCATCATAATATCACTGTTATTATCTCCTCTCATGCTAATGTAGTGTTTCTAACAAACCTTTACATTTGTTTTCTTTCGTCATTCCCGTGTAAACGGGAATCCAGTAGCAACAGTTCTGGATTCCTGCTTTCGCAGGAATGACAGTTTATGTAAAGGCATTACTGTTACACTACACTAGTAAGCTTAGCATATTATAATAGTTTATTAAAAAATAGCTTTCAATACAAGACAAAACTACTTATACCCAAAGTATTTTTTGCTTGCCCGAATGTTCTATTTGTGCTATATTAAGTGTGATATTTTTTAAATTACTCTTTTGAAGGAGGGCAATCGCCTGCCCTGTTTGTGATAAGTGAAAAAGTTGATCCGGCAAATTGGATCTTTTGGGAGCTAACGTAAGGAGTCGGTGTGCATGTCTCTCAGAATGAGAAAGCCTAAAGCCTCCTTCAAGGCACCCACCTTTTTACAAGGGATCTAACTCTTCCCTTACACGGCAGGGCGGGTTTTATAAGGCTGAAAATTCTAAAGGTTATGCTTTTGAGGAGGGTTATAAATTATACATTTTCTCAGATTCAAAAGGTGGGGTCTTTATACACAGATGACTTTCCCTGGAATCAGGTTATGATAGATCGGTTTTTAAAAGTTATTTTCAGGTTCAAAGTGTTATCACCTCCAGAAGCCTTATTTGTTCTGTTAGGTGAATAGCAAGTAATAATAACCCTATCTTTCCTCTAACAAGCCTAACAAGATAAACCAGCCTTAAAAAGTTCCAATGGTTATTGTGCATTATACGTTGCAATGATGTTTAGCAGTCATTGCAAACTGCTAAACAGTTTATTAATAAAGGAGGACATAAAGAATGGGCACTACAGCATATCTATTCATATCTTTTTGTGCAGGTCTTCTTATTGGATTAGGCTTAAGCCTCATTTATAGAGCAACCCTTAAAGGCCAACGAGAAGCCATCGAAAAAGAAAAAATAAAGATAATAGAAGAGGCTACCAAGTCGGCAGAGACTATTAAAAAAGAGGCCATCATAGAGGCCAAGGATGTTGTGTATCAGGCAAAATCAGAGGCAGAAAAAGAGATAAAAGAAAGACGTTCTGAGCTGAATCATCTTGATAAGAGATTACGACAGAAAGAGGAAATGTTTGAAAGAAAGTTTGACCAGATAGAAAAAAGAGAGAATGAGCTATCGAAGAGAGAGAGAGATTACAATTCAAGAGAGCGTGCTATTCAGGACAAGGAAGCCTATTACGCACAGTTGATAAAAGACCAGACACAATTACTTGAAAAATTATCCGGACTCAGTTCAGAAGATGCAAGACAGGAACTGCTAAAGAGGACGGAGGAAGAATCACGATTTGAGGCTGCCAAACTTGCCAAAAAAATAGAAGATGAAGCAAAGGAATTATCTGAGAAAAAGGCAAAAGAGATCATAGGCCTTGCAATACAGAGATATTCAAGTGACTATGTTGTAGATGCATCTGTAACTGCTGTTCCCCTTCCGAATGATGAAATGAAGGGGAGGATAATCGGGAGAGAGGGCAGGAACATCAGGGCGCTTGAGGCTGCGACAGGGGTTGACCTCATTATAGACGATACACCAGAGATTGTAACACTCTCTGCCTTTGACCCGGTCAGGCGTGAAATCGCAAGGCTTTCACTTGAACGGCTGATAACAGATGGAAGGATCCACCCAACAAGGATTGAAGAGATAGTGGAAAAGGTAAAAAAAGAGGTTGAGACATATATCCGTGAAGAAGGTGAAAAGGCTGTCTTTGACTTCGGGCTTTCCGGTATACATCCAGACATGATAAAACTTATTGGAAGGCTTAAATATCGAACATCATATGGTCAGAATGTCCTTCAGCATTCAAGAGAGGTAGCATATCTGGCAGGTGTAATGGCGAGCGAACTTGGAGTAGATGTGAAGCTTGCAAAGAGGGCAGGCATTCTCCATGATATCGGTAAAGCAGTAGACCATGAAGTGGAAGGGGCACATCAAGATATTGGTGCAAATATAGCAAAGAAGTATGGAGAAAACCAAAAGGTAATAAATGCCATTCTGGTTCA
>VGWY01000004.1 GCA_016873575.1 Nitrospira sp.
GTCCTCCCCATAGTTGTTCAAGGGATATGTATGCCTTCTTACATGTTTTGACTATGCATCCATTGTTACTTTTGGCTTCATTTTGATTGTTACCAACACCCTTTTTAGTTAAAGCCGGAAGAACCAATAATGAAGACTAATGCACAGGTCCTGTTGACAGGAGCTTTTCTACCTCGCTCTTTATTATTGAAGGTGGGATACCGCCATGTATCTTGATAATCCCATTGATTAAAACAACAGGTGTATTTATAGCACCAAGCCTTAAAAGCTCTCTGATATCAGCAAACTCTTCCTCCCCGTCCATGAACAGGTCTATATACTCGACAAATACAACGGAAGGATAAAAATAATTCATTTCCTTCTTGAGATCTTCTGTGAGAATCTTGTTCGTTACAGGAACCTCAAATGCTTCTTCCTGAATAAGCACCCCTTCCATAGGACTATCGAGTATCTGTATATGAACCCTTTGAAGCATAAAGGTCACCTGCCTTTTGTCACAAGCATGTTATCAATAAGCCTTGTATTTCCGATCTTCAATGCGATTGCAAGAAGTGCGTCACCTTTTATCTCAGAAAGCTCATCAAGGGTTAGTGGATCATACACTCCTGCATAATCAATTACTGAAACTTCGGGTTCCTTCAGGAGGGTATCCTGCATAACACCTTTAACATGATTTCCATCTATTATACCAGATTTTACCAAATCTGAGGCCTCCTTGAGACATCTGTAGATGACTGTTGCCGCTTGCCGTTGTTCCTTATTGAGGTATGTATTTCTGGAACTCATTGCAAGTCCATCCTTTTCTCTTATTGTCGGACATACAATAATATCAATATCCATGTCAAGGTCTTTTACGAATTGTTTAATAACAACAATCTGCTGAAAATCCTTTGCGCCAAAATATGACCTTGTTGGTTTCACAACATGGAAGAGCTTTGTTACAACTGTTGCTACTCCTCTGAAATGGCCAGGCCTGAATGCGCCACAGAGCCTTTCTGAAATCTTTTGCACTTCTACAGACGTTGAAAACTTTTCGGGATACATCGAATGTATATCAGGCATAAAGATTATATCCACTCCTTCTTTCCCAAGCTTTTCTGTATCTCCTTCAATATCCCTTGGATAACTCTCAAAGTCTTCAGTTGGCCCGAACTGGATCGGATTTACGAAAATGCTTACCACCGTAATGTCATTTTCTTCCTTTGCCCTCCTGACAAGGCTGAGATGGCCTTCATGAAGGGCCCCCATTGTCGGCACAAGGCCTGTTGATTTTCCTTTTATTATTAAGCCCTTCGATGTCCCCTGCATAACCCTTGGTATCCTGATTACTTCCATGATCTTATCTCCTTGAGTAATTCATCGAGGAGGTCTTCCTCTTTAACCCTTTTTACTATTTTACCTCTTTTAAACAGGATGCCTCTGCCCTTTCCTCCTGCTACACCGAAATCAGCCTCTTTCGCCTCTCCCGGACCATTCACGACACAACCCATAACAGCGATCGTTATCGGTGTCTTCACAGGAATGTCCTTGATTCTTGATTCAACCTTGGTTACCAGACCTCTGAGGTTAATCTTACATCTGCCACACGTAGGGCAGGAGATAATATCTATGCCTTTTTTCCTGAGATCAAGTGACCTGAGTATTCCATAGGCAACCCGTACCTCTTCTTCAGGCTCTGCAGTAAGTGATACCCTTATTGTATCTCCAATACCTTCTGAAAGTAATATGCCAAGACCAACAGAACTCTTTATGATACCAGTTGATGGTGGGCCAGCCTCTGATACCCCCAAGTGGAGAGGATAGACATGTCTTTCAGAGAATATCCTGTACGCACGAACTGTATCAGATACGTTGGATGCCTTCAGAGAAACCTTGATGTTTGTAAAATGGAGTTCTTCGAGTATATGCAAATGCCGTTCTGCGCTCTCAACAAGCGCCTCTGGTTTGGGATGCCGGTACTTTTCGAGGATCTCTTTCCCGAGTGAACCTGCATTGACTCCAATCCGGATGGGTATACCTCTCTCGCTTGCAGCAGTCACCACCTCTTTTACCTTCCACTTCGCGCCGATATTCCCCGGATTTATCCTCAGGCCGTCAACCCCCTGCTTCATTGCCTCAAGTGCAAGCCTCCAGTCAAAATGGATATCAGCTATCAGGGGGATATTGATAGATTTTTTTATCTTACTGAGTGCCTTTGCAGCATCAATGTCAGGTACTGCAAGCCTTATGATTTCACAGCCTGATGCCTCGAGGGATTTAATCTGCTTTATTGTTGACTGGATATCCGCTGTATCTGTTTTTGTCATGGACTGGACCACAATCGGATTTCCGCCTCCAATAGGTACCTCACCTACATAAATCACTCTTGTCTTTTTACGAGCTTCCATTCTTCTTCGTGTCTCCTTCAATTGCATCCTTGTTTTCTATCTCTACCCTTTTCTTTGCCCTATATGACTCCACAGCCAATCGATGTTCCTCTGGTGTAACAGAAAAGGTGTGTGTGCCATCATTGTTCGACACAAAATAGATATAGGGAACCTTTGCAGGATGGAGCGCAGCAAGAATTGATTTCATTCCAGGGGAAGCAATAGGCCCTGGTGGCAGTCCTTTAATGACATATGTATTATAAGGGGTTTTTCTTTTCAGATCGCTTTCTGTTATTTTTTCGCCAAAGTTCTTTATCCCGTAAATAGAGGTCGGATCAGCCTGAAGAGGCATCCTCTTTTTCAGCCTGTTATGATACACCGCAGAGATTAAAGGCCTTTCCTCATCTGTTGCAGCCTCCTTCTCAATGATTGATGCGAGCGTCAGTATTTCCCTTTCAGAAAGACCAAGCTCTGCAGTTCTTGCTGTAAGTTCACCTGAAAACTGCTCTCGCATCTTGTTAATCATCATGCCCATGGCTTCTTCGGGATTCATACCTTTTGGGATTTTATAGGTATCAGGGAAGAGATAGCCTTCGAAGGTCGGCGCTTCTATGTCATACAAGGAGAGGAATTCTTTATTTGCTGCAAGCTGCATGAAATCTTCAGTATGAATAATACCCTTTTCTGAAAGTTTTCCTGCTATTTCTGTGAGTGCATCTCCTTCAACAATTGTTATCTCATATTCTATGATCTGTCCTTTTTTCAGTATTCTGAAGATATCGAGCGGACTCATGGAGCCGTAGATGGAGTAGTAACCTGCCCTTATCTTTCTATCCAGACCGCTCATTCTGCCAATGAAAAGGAAGATGTTTTTGTCACGTATCAGCCCCTCTCTTGAAAGGATCTCAATCGCCTGTCTGAAGGTAGCCCCCTTTGGTATCTCGATTTCCATATTCTTATTGCCTATCGGGAGTGGGATGAGCATCTCAGCAGCAATATAAATGCCATATAATAAAATAATGCCTATGAGTATAAGAATGATATTTCTTTTCATATCTTAAGATGCCAGATTTGATCAAAAGAATGCAATTTAGCCGTTTTTTCTTTTCAATCAGTAGTCAATCAGCCTGAAGCCCATAGGTTTCTATGAGTCTGAGGTCATCCTCATAACCTCTACCTGAGGTGGTCAGATAATTGCCGATAAGAAGGCTGTCAGCCCCTGCGAGAAAAACCATTGAATTAAATTCACCGAGAATCTGCATCCTGCCACCGCAGATTCTCATCTCCTTCTGAGGCAAAATAAATCTATAGAGGCTTATAATCTTTAATGCCTCAAATGGATGAAGAAATTCTCTATTTTCTAAAGCTGTTCCCTTAATCGGAATCAGAAAGTTTATCGGGATAGAGTCAACATCGAGCTCTCTCAACAAGAATGCCATATCTATCCTGTCCTGCCATGTCTCTCCCATGCCGAATATACCGCCTGAACAGAGAGAAAGTCCGATATCTTTTACTGCATTTATAGTCTTCAGCTTTTCAGAATAGCTGTGTGTGCTGCATATCTGTGGGAAAAAACCTTCTGAGGTTTCGAGATTATGATGATAACGGTTAAGCCCGGCTGATTTCAGTATGAAAAGATCTTCTTCTCTCAGTATGCCGAGACTCGCACAGGGAATTAGCCCTGTATCTTTAATACCGGAAATCATATCTGCTATGTCTAAAACATTTTTTTCAGAAACCTTTCTCCCGCTTGCCACGATAGAGAATCTCTTTGCGCCCCATTCTTTTGCCTCCATTGCCTTTTGGATGACGATTTCCTTACTGAGAAGGGGATAGACTGCTATCCCGGCCTTGCTTTTGGATGACTGGGCGCAAAAGGAGCAGTCCTCGGGACATGCCCCTGATTTAGCATTAATAATAGAGCATAGACCAACTTTGTCCCCCCTGAAATGGCTTCTTATCCTGTTTGCAAATGCAAAGAGGTCAAAGATAGCTGTTCCTGAGGTTTCAGCAATATATAGGGCCTCTTCTTTTGAGATGGAACCGCCTCTTAATATTTTCTCTTCGAGATGATTAAACATACTTACACAATCTTTATTATCTCTTTAACAGGCAATGCAAAAACATTATTCCCTAATGGATATGTCTCTTCCCCTGGATAGATAACAAATCCCCTTTCACATGACAAGTCCTCATATGCATTCCAAAAACCCCTCATAACTTTAGGACTGGCCGAATACTTAATCTCTATTGCTATAGGCTTGTTTTTATCGTCAAAGAGCAATAAATCAATTTCAGCGCCTGCATTTGTACGATAAAAATATGCCTGCCAGCTTTCAGGAATCAATCCAATTATCTGTTCAATCACAAACCCTTCCCAGGAACTACCCAGAGATGGATGACTTTGCAAATCTTCAATTGTTCTTATCCTTAGTAGTGCATGTAGCAGGCCTGAATCACGAATATACACCTTTGGTGACTTTATCAATCTCTTCTTTATATTAAAATAGTAAGGTTGTAACTGCCTTACTATGAACGTTTCGGCAAGTATGTCTAAGTAATTTCTAACCGTCGGAGCTGATATTCCCAGACTATTTGCAATCTGGCTTGCATTCCAGAGCTGTCCATGGGAATGTGCAAGCATTGTCCAAAATCTCCTGAGCTGCGCGGCTGGTACATGTATTCCCAGTTGTGGTATGTCCATTTCGAGATAGGTTTTTATAAATGCCTCCCGCCATGTAAAACTTGCATCATCATTTTCAGATAGATAACTTAGAGGGTATCCTCCCCTTAGCCAGAGCTGTTGAATATTGCTATAACCTGTTTCTTCGAGGATAAATGGCTTTAATTCATGATAGATTATCCGCCCTGCAAGACTTTCAGATGCATGTTTTATTAATTCAGGAGAAGCTGAGCCAAGGATAAGAAATCTCCCTGCAATCCTGTTTTGATCGACCAGCGCCCGCATAAGAGGGAAAAGGGAGGGCATACGTTGTATTTCATCTATAATTACAAGTGTATCTTTAAATTGACCCATGTATAACTCTGGATCCTGAAGTTTATTTTGATCAGAAGGTAGTTCTAAATCCAGATATACTGATTTACCCCCAAAATTCTTCCTTATAAAGTGAGCAAGGGTGGTCTTCCCTACCTGGCGTGAGCCTAATATACCGACAACTGGATATTTCTTCAGGGATCTTTCAATTGTCTGCTGTATTTTTCTTGCTATCATTCTTGTATTATATAAATAGTTATTTCATTTTACAAGGTTAAAGCCAATAAAACTTACAAAGTTTATTTTAATGGAGTGTTAAAGGATACAATCAAAACCTCCAAAATTCAATAGAAGAAGGCCTCATGTTGCCCCAGGGCCTTGTGTCAAATTCTTCTTCTTTTTCTTTAAAGGGCAAGCGTTAACTAACAAGGGACAAAAAGAAGAATGAGGTTTAAAATACATTTTCAAGAGGTCGGGAATTCGATCCCCTCAGTTCCATAATTCATTCCACAATTCAATTGACACGAACCTGTCTGCTCTGATAAGATGTTGTTAATATAGTAGAAGCATATAGTTACTCTTTTGCCAACCGTTACAAAGGATGATGTGAAGCTCCCCGACTAAAAGTCGGTGCTTCCATGCAAGGAAAATATTTTATTTCATATAGCTGGCTTCCATCTCCGACAGAAAGTCGGAGCTTTCAGCCAGCATTCATGTAAATATATGCAACGTATATTTTTTATCGCCTTCACAATATTGGTCCTTTTAATATTTTCTGATGTTCACTCTACAGATATAACAATAGATATAAAGACCCCTGCTGATAAGGAGCTGGTTGGAGATACTCTTAACATTGTTGTTAAAGTCACTTCAGTCTATCAACTCCAAAATGTGAAAGCAGTTATAGAGGGACGTGAGACCAGCCTTGTTTTTACAGATAACGCTTATTGCCAACTAATGCATTGTTATCCTGGTTGGGTAGGCAGTATTTCCATGGTTGGCTTATCAAGGGGACAGAAAACTCTGACTGTGATGGCAACTGATGTTTTTAATCTCTCTGCTCAGATGGATCGATCATTTATTTATGACCAGAAACCTCAATTGACAGTCTATGCCCCGCTCTCTGAATCTGTTGCACGTCCCAATTTGTTTATTAAGGCAAAATGCACGGATGATAACCAGACAGGTTGTGTATCCATAAAAGCAAAAGCTGGTATTTCAGAATATGACTTTCCTGATGAAGTTGCTGCAGGGACAGACAGTATTGAGACAACTGTCTCTCTCGCCTCTTATGACGGCAAAAAGGTATTTTTAAAGTTTGAAGCACAGGATTCGGCGGGTCAGTATAGTTCAGAAATTCGAACTGTCTATGTTGAATCGAGCAACAGGTTAATAGAGATAGAGACTACCGCCGGCCGCATATGGGATGTACAACCAGATCGCATACTTTTTCTGGAAGTTTCAGGAAATACTAATCTATTGAAAATTTTGCAACGGACTTCGGGACAGGAGACTATTGTAATGGGTGAATCAGGGAAAGTCCCGCTATACGGATTTTTAACACCAAATGGGGCAATTTTTGTAGAGAAAAGTAATAATGCCACTAATAGTGTTTTATATGAATGGAGAAATGGTGAATTATTAAACCTTGGTTACATAACTTATGAGTCACTTAAAGTAAAAGGTGGATATGCTATATGGAATTCGAGTTTGACGGATCAGCTTAATGTACGCGATTTACTTTCAGCCACAAATACCGTGATCCCTCATCCTTTTGGAACATACGGTACCGGAAACTGGATGAACGATGTAGCAGAAAACGGGGATGTTGTCTATTGGTCAAATGAGTATGCATACAATATATTCCGATACCGAAAAGAGGTCATTACACAATTAACAAATGATAAATATGACAGTGGTATCTGGAACACTTATCCCCTGACCGATGGTATCAATGTTGTTTACAGGAAACATACACCCTGTTGTAGCAATCAGACATACTCAATAGCAATGTATGGGGCATCAGGTGAGGAAATTTTAGCACCTGCTCGAACTCAGGAGCCAAGTCCAGGGCAAGATTACCAGGTAAATAATGGATGGACAGCTTTTACAAAATCTGGGACAGCAGGTGAATTACAGGTCTGGTTACGTTCCCCATCTGGTGAACAACAGCAAATTACCCATTTTGGAAGTTCAAGCCGTATAAACGCTCTTGGCCCGAATGGTGATGTTACCTTTACAAATGGAAACCGCTTATATTTGGGTAGACCTGACTCAAAACCTATTATAGATATTGGTTCGAGCCTTGGAAGGAGCCTATGGGAAGATAATCAATGGTTGGTAATAATTGGACGCTCTTTATTTAAAGTTGATACTGCTATCCATCCGGACATCTCTGCAAATCCTTCATTAGTAAACTTTGGGAATGTCAATGTTGGTTTGACTTCAGAGCAGACACTCACCATAACCAATACAGGAAATGTAATACTGAATACTGGCCAAATCATAGCTCTACTTGAACCATTTGAAATTATAACCGACAACTGTTCAAATAAAGTGCTTACTCCAAACTATTCATGCACAATCAAATTAAGATTTTCTCCTCAGGCATCCATGCAATATAATGTAAGTCTCGATTTACCTTACAAAGACCCTGAAGATAAGCAATATAGTCTGACTGTTTCTCTCAGCGGCACAGGCAGTGCTGTAACAGGTCCGGATATCTCAATTGATAGGCAAGATATAAACTTTGGCAATATAAATATTGGTGTAACAGCAAGCACTGATTTGATAGTGAGAAATGACGGCAACGGAAACCTTCAAATTACAAACATATCAATCAGTGGTACGAATGCCTCTGAATTTAATCAAACAAATAACTGTACATCACCAGTAGCACCTCAAAGTACATGTACTTTAACAGTGAGATTTATACCAACCTCAGAAGGTTTAAAGAGTGCAACGCTCAGTATTTATTCCAATGATCTTGACGAAAATCCGTTTGTTGTATTACTCAAAGGTACCGGTATTAAATCTACTGATGGTGTGGGTACAGGAATGCAGTGGAACATAAGTGGTGGAGGCGGCTGCTTTATAGCCACAGCAGCCTATGGCTCATACCTTGACCCACATGTTCAGGTATTAAGGGAGTTTAGAGACAAATATCTGCTCGCTAATTTCAAAATGCAAATTTCAAATTTCAAAATTGAGTTTCCAAACCTTCAGGGAAAGGCATTTGTGGCATTCTATTATAAACTCTCTCCACCACTTGCAAATTATATAAGACAGCATGAAGCATTAAGAATAGTGACAAGGTGGCTAATTACACCAGCAGTATATATGATTAAGTATCCATTAAGCTTAGTGCTCATACTACTTGTAGTGCCATTAGCAATGTTATACACAACGTCATAAATAGCAACAATAACGTCATCCCCCGACTTGATCGGGGAATCCAGAAAAACACTGGATTAGGAGCCTGCCCCGTACTTGATACGGGGGTCGAGCCGGACAATGACAAACTGTTTAAGACTTCTGTCGTTGTTTATGAAAGAGATATTTTGCTCAGCGGGCATTTTTTTGGAGGCGGCGAGCGGATTTGAACCGCTGCATAAAGGTTTTGCAGACCTCTCCCTTAGCCACTTGGGTACGCCGCCATCTTTTAGTTCGGAGTTTTTAGTTTAGAGTTACGAGTTAAAACAATCTTTAAAAATCATATACTCCAAACTCATAACTCGAAATTCTGAACTGTTGTTCTGGAGCGGGTGGCGGGATTCGAACCCGTGACCCCAACCTTGGCAAGGTTGTGCTCTACCAGCTGAGCTACACCCGCATGCTTACACAGTTAAAAGTCTAAAGCCGGAACTCTTAACTGCTAACTTTTAACCCTTACCCGATAAAATAAGCTATAATAAACGATATAGAATATTAAAGAAAAAATAAGAGCCTTGTCAACACACATGCTTTATCCTGACTTAGAAACATTCAAAAACCTCTCAGAAAAGGGGAATCTCATCCCTGTTTATAGGGAAATCCTTGCAGATACCGAGACACCGGTTTCAGCGTATCTGAAGCTTGGAGGTACCCCGTCGTTCCTACTCGAAAGCGTGGTTGGAGGTGAAAAGTGGGCACGGTATTCCTTCCTCGGTTCACGGCCGTCAAAGGTCATACGAAGCTGGGGGAATAAGATTGAGATAAAAGATAATGAAATGGGAACCCGGACATTCGAGGGAGATGACCCTATTGAGGTGATAAGAGGAAAGGTTCGTGCATACAGGCCAGTTGATGTGAAAGGGTTACCGAGGTTTTATGGCGGCCTTGTTGGGTATATAGGCTATGACATTGTCAGATTTTTTGAGAGGATTCCTGATACAAAAAGGCCGGGCATAAACATGCCTGACATGTTTTTTATGGTTGCAGACACAATGCTCATATTTGATAGTCTCAAACAGAAGATAAAGGTTGTTTCAAATGTCCATCTCGATGGGAAAGGTCCTGAGGAGGCATACAGAGAGGCAATAGAAAAAATAGATAGCATAAGAGAAAGGCTGAAACAACCTATATTTAGCAGTCAGCAGTCAGCAGTCAGCAGTCAGCAGATGTCCCCTTCTCAGTATTTATCGTCATTTTCTACAAAAGAGGCATTTGAGGATGCGGTACGGAAGGGAAAAGAGTATATAATGTCAGGTGACGTGGTTCAGGTTGTGCTCTCACAGAGGTTTGAACGTGAGTCTGGTATTGAGCCATTCAACATATACAGGGCACTGCGTGTTATAAATCCCTCTCCATATATGTATTACATTGACACAGGTGATGCAAAACTTGTCGGATCATCTCCTGAGATACTGGTAAGACTTGAAGGCAGTAAAATAACCCTGAGACCGATTGCAGGAACCCGTAAGAGAGGTAAGACAGAGCAAGAGGATAAGGCACTTGAAGAAGATCTCAGGGAAGACCCCAAAGAAATAGCAGAACACATCATGCTTGTTGACCTTGGGAGAAACGATGTAGGGAGGGTTGCTGAGATAGGCTCTGTAAGGGTAACAGAGCTTATGAATATTGAACGATACAGCCATGTCATGCACCTTGTTTCAAATGTTGAGGGCGACCTGAAGGAAGGGCTTGATGCCTTTGATGTCTTAAGGGCGTGTTTCCCTGCTGGTACAGTAACAGGCGCCCCAAAGGTAAGGGCAATGGAGATAATAGAGGAGCTTGAGCCGATAAAAAGGGGACCGTATGCAGGTGCTGTTGGATACTTCAGTTACTCAGGGAATATGGATACCTGTATCACGATCAGAACACTGATAGCAAAGGACAATGAAGTATATGTTCAGGCAGGGGCAGGGATAGTGGCTGACTCAGTACCTGAAAAAGAATTTACTGAAACAGTGAATAAGGCGATGGGGATGATGCGGGCTGTAGATATGGCAGAAACAGAAATAAGTTAAAGGTTGAAAATACATGTTATTAATGATTGATAATTACGATTCCTTTACCTATAACCTCGTCCAGTACCTCGGTGAGCTGGGTGAGGATATAAAAGTATTCAGGAATGATAAGATTACGATTCAAGAGATCGAACAATTAAACCCGGGAAAAATTGTCGTCTCACCAGGACCATGCACACCAAAAGAGGCGGGTATCTCTGTTCAACTGATACGATATTTCGCTGGTAAGATTCCGATACTTGGTGTATGCCTTGGTCATCAATCCATAGGTGCTGCATTTGGTGGAGAAATAATAAGGGCTCCCCGCCTCATGCACGGAAAGACATCAATGATATACCATGATGGCAGGACGATATTTGAAGGGCTTCCGAATCCATTTGAGGCAACGAGGTATCACTCCCTCGTAATAAGAAAGGAAACCATTCCTGACTGTCTCGAAATAACCGCATGGACAGATATGGATGAGATAATGGGCGTAAGGCACAAGGGATTTATCATAGAAGGAGTGCAATTCCATCCTGAGTCGATCCTTACAAGGGTTGGGAAAGATTTGCTAAAGAACTTTTTGCGGTTGAAAGGGGTGGCCATATGAAATTCTTCATCGACACAGCAAATATTCAGGAGATTAAAAAGGCATGGGAGCTTGGTGTTATTGATGGAGTAACAACAAACCCTTCCCTTATTTCTAAGGAGGGGAAAGAACCTATCGCACTATTAAAGGAAATCTGCAACATTGTCAATGGCCCTGTGAGCGCTGAGGCCGTGAGTTTAAAGGCAGATGAAATGGTAAAAGAAGCGGAATCCCTTGCAAAGATTCATGGAAATATTGTTATCAAGATACCCATGACAGAAGATGGACTCAGGGCAGTAAAGCAGCTTTCAGGCATGGGTATTAAAACGAATGTCACGCTGGTCTTCTCTCCAAGCCAGGCGTTGCTTGCTGCAAAGGCAGGTGCGACCTATGTAAGTCCTTTTGTCGGAAGGCTTGATGATATAAGTCATTTCGGAATGGGAGTCGTGAGTGAAATCATAGAGATATATGAAAACTATATGTTTAACACAGAGGTGATTGTAGCCAGTGTGAGGAACCCTCTTCATGTTGTGGAGGCTGCAAAGATAGGCGCTCATATCGCTACGATTCCTTATTCTGTTATAATACAACTGTTAAAGCATCCTCTCACAGACATTGGCATAGAAAGGTTCCTCAAGGACTGGGAGAAGGTGCCGAAAAGATAGCAATTCAGGAGGATAAAATGCCGATTTATGAATATAAATGTGATAGTTGTGGAGAAGACTTTGAGAAACTTGTCTTTGGAAGCCAGGAAGTCATTTGCCCGAAATGCAGCTCTCAAAAGGTAAAAAAGAAATTTTCTGTTTTTTGTTCGACAGGTACTGAAAAACCCCTTGCTGGCACATCGGGTTGCACGTCATGCAGTAAAACCACATGTAGCACTTGCAAATAAGCCGATAAATAATGTCTAAACTTTACCTTATCCTTGCACTTCACAGCCACCAGCCTGTAGGAAACTTTGACCATGTCATAGAGGAATCTTGCAAGAAGGCATATATACCTTTCCTCAAGAGTCTTTATCGCTACCCTGCATTAAAGGTTGTATTTCATTATTCAGGATTTCTCCTTGAATGGTTTGAAAAGAACCATCCTGAAGTTCTTGAATTGTTGAGTTCGCTTGTTCAGGAAGGAAGGGTAGAGATACTCTCAGGAGGATTCTATGAGCCCATACTCTCTGTGATTCCAGAGAATGACAGGATACTTCAGATACAGGAGCTCTCGAAATACATAAAAAAACACCTCGGTTATTCTCCAGAGGGCATGTGGCTGGCAGAGAGGGTTTGGGAACCACAGATGCCGAAATATATTTCGATGGCTGGCATCAAGTATTTGCCGGTGGATGATTATCATTTCAAGCTCTCTGGTCTAACAGAAGGAGACCTCTTAGGCTATTACATCACCGAGGATGAAGGGTATAAACTGAGTGTATTCCCTGGAAGCGAGAAGCTGAGATACTACATACCTTTCAGAGATGTCAAAGAAATATTCTCATACTTCAGGGAAGTATTCATGAGAGGCGGCAACCCTCTGCTGACAATGGCTGATGATATGGAAAAATTTGGGGTATGGCCTGAAACCCACAAGCACTGCTATGAAGACGGCTGGCTTGAGAGATTTTTTGCAGCCATCGAAGAGAATTCAGATTGGATAGAAACAATCACCTTAAAGGAATATTATGCTCAATTCCCCCCTGCAGGCAGGGTCTATCTTCCCACTGCATCGTACAGGGAGATGGGAGAATGGGCACTGCCTTTTGAAAGTGCACTTGATTACGAGTATGCATTACATGAGATGGAGCGCTTACTAGGCGAGAAGGCAAAGGGCCTTCTGAGGGGTGGAATATGGCGCTCATTCTTTACAAAATACCCTGAATCAAATCATATCCACAAGAGGATGCTCCAGGTAAGCAAAAAAGTGCATAAAGCAATAGAAAAGTTGAAAGCTCAAAGTTCAAAGTTAAAAAAAACAAAGGAGTCTCAGCACTCAGCACTCAGCACTCAGCACTTGTTACTGCATGAGCTTTGGAAGGGTCAGTGTAATGATGCTTTCTGGCATGGGATATTTGGTGGACTTTATCTTCCGCACCTGAGATCATCTCTGTATAGACACCTTCTCAGTGCAGAGTACACTGCTGACATTATACTGAATGAAAATAATCCCCCCACACCCCCCTTTACTAAAGAGGGGACGGGGGGATTTTTAACCATAGAACAATCTGATTTTGATTGTGATGGGTTTGAAGACCTCTCTATCAGCACGAGAGATATTGCATTATCAATAACAGAACAGGGCGGCAGTCTTCTGGAATTATCCCTGAAGAGAAAGGCTGTGAATATACTGGATATCCTGACAAGACGTCCTGAAGCATACCATTCCAAGATCACACAGGCTTTGGCAGCTCATGCAGGAGGGACAAAGACTATCCACGAACAGATACTTATAAAAGATGCAGATATCAAAGATTATATGCTCTATGACAGTTACAGACGGGCATCGCTTCTCGACCATTTTCTGCCAGAGGGAACGAGCATTGACAATGTGATGCGGTCAGAGTTCGAAGAACTTGGTGACTTTATTCATGGCATCTATTCATTGGAATCTTCTAAAAAAGGAGATGGGGTTCAGATAACCCTTTCGAGAAATGGATCGGTTAATAACATACCTTTTAAAGTTCAAAAGACAGTGAAGCTCACCAAACCACTCGAACTAAGGGTAAATTATAAAATAGACGGAAACGAAGTATTACCCGGTTTATTTGTTGTTGAGTTTAACATCTCGCTCTTGGGTTCTCCATATGCATCTATTCTTGTCGGGGATAGAAATATCCCGATAAGAAACAAAGAAGCACATCACGGAATAAAGGAATTTCATCTCAGGGATGAGTTTTTAAATCTCGAGATTCATTATCGTTTCGGTGAAGAAATAGACCTCTGGCATTATCCTGTCGAGACAATATCTATGTCAGAGCAAGGAATGGAAAGGCTCTATCAGGGTACAGCATTCTTATTTGTTAAGAAACTACACTTAAATGAAAGCCATAAATTAGGATTTACTATAACCTTTAGGGATTATAAAAGGTGATGCAGAATGCAGACAGCAGAAAGCAGTCCGCCTCAGGCGGAGCAAAGGTCAGGTATCAGAAGTTAAAGATTACATCTTCTTTTCTGTTTCTCAGTTTAATGTTCACTATTCACTGTTCACTATTCACTGTTTCTGCTGATGAGAATCCGCTTAACAAGATGCGGGATGAGACGATTTCGTTCTTTAAACCCACGACAGGCAGGATTACCATGGTTGAGGGCAAAAAGGCTATTGTTAGTATCGGGACAAAAGACTCTATTAAAACAGGTATGAGATTTAACATCCTCAGAGAAGGTACTCCATTTATTCACCCTGTAACAAAAGAGCCCCTGGGGAAAATAGAATCCTCTGTCGGAACGCTTGATATAAGAGATACAAGCCTTGATTCATCAGCAGGAGAAATCATTGCTGGTGAGGCAAAGGAAGGTGATACAGTCAGGATATCAGAAACAAAGGTAAATATGCTGTTCTGCCAGTCAAAAGATATTGACTGGCAGGTATCTGATGAATATTACAGGAAACTGAAAGAGACAGGCAGGCTTAATCTAATCGAGACCGACCTTGAAACAGATGATCCTTTAAAGGTTATTGATGAGGCAAAAAGGCTTCATGCAGAGGTAGCCCTCCTTCTGACAGCAAAAAAAACAGAAGACACCGGTTCCCTCATAAAACAAAGGCTTTTCTGGGTTTCTGACGGCCTTCAGTTTGCTGAGATGGATACCAGGATACCGATTGCCTTTGCAAAAGACTTACAATCAGGCAAGGAAGTATTCTCCCGCCGTGAGGGAGAGGCGTTGCTCCAGATCAACCTGCCATTCAATGCACGATTTATCACAATGGGTGACATCGATGGTGACATGAAAAAAGAAATGGTAATCAGCATGGGAAAAAATATCAGGGTTTATACCCCTGGGGTAGATCTGCAGCCTGCCCTTGGCGGTACAGAGATAAAAGGCTCTGCCCGTGACAACCATATCTGGCTTGACGTGATTGATCTGAACAAAAACGGTAAGGATGAGATAATCATTACATCAATGAAGGAAGACGATGTCGTCTCTTATATCTATGAGCTGAGCGGAACAGATTTTATTCTCCTTTACAAAGACAATCTCTTTCTGCGGAAATTAGAAAACGGATTGATAGCCCAGGCATATTCGAGCAGTGAAGGCTTTTTTGGTAATGTTTTCAGCCTCGTATGGGAAGGTGCATATAAAAGGGGTGATACAGTAAAACTTCCAAAGGGCGTTAACATATATGATTTCATGTATATTGACGACCCTCGGGGGAGGCTCATCCTTGCATATGATGAGAAGGGTTTCCTCAGCCTGTATGATGACAAAGATGTCAGGATATGGAGGAACAAGACCAGTACAGGAGGTTTTCTCACAAGATATTCAAAGTCAACTTCATTGACAATGATTGAAGGAGATGAATGGGCAATCAAAGACAGGTTATTGCTGAGAAATGGTGAGGCCCTGTTCGTTCAAAGGGTTCCCTTTGTAGAGATGGCAAGGGGGCTGGGTACCAAAGGTTCTAAGATCAAGAATATATGGTGGGATGGACTTTCAATGGAGGAAGGAGTTCTCATAGATAACATAAAGGGGGCAGCACTTGATTTTGTCGTTACAGATGATAAAATTATTGTCTTGGTGAGTCCCTTTTTTGGCTTCAAACCTGAAAACATTTTCAAGGGTGAAAGTCCTACGAGGACTGTTCTCTATATGTATCCATTGAAAGGGAAATAGGGAGGCAAGAATTGCTATCAACAGGCCGGATACCAAAACATATAGGTATTATTATGGATGGGAATGGAAGATGGGCTGAATTACGCGGCCTTCCGAGGATTGAAGGTCACAGGAGGGGAGCAGAGCGTGTAAAAGAGATAACAAGGACTGCTTCAGAACTTGGCATAAAGGTCTTAACCCTGTACGCTTTTTCAATAGAGAACTGGCAGAGACCTTCATTAGAGGTCATAACCCTGATGAAGCTTCTCGAATTCTATTTAAAAAAGCAACTCAGTGAATTTATGGAGAAAGGTATCGTCTTCAAGGCAATTGGAGAGAGATGGAGATTACCTGAAGATATACAGGACTTTATAAGAAAGACGGAGGAAATGACTGCCTCAAATAAGGGGATGACCCTGATTGCTGCATTAAGTTATAGTGGCCGTAATGAGATCGTCAGGGCAGTAAAGAAGGTAATCAATGCAGGCATCAAACCTGAAGAACTTACTGAAGAATCTTTCAGCTCATACCTTGATACCGCTGGTTGCCTTGCGCCAGATCTGATCATACGGACCAGTGGAGAAATGCGCCTCAGTAATTTCATGATCTGGCAGGGTGCGTATTCAGAACTCTATTTTACAGAGACGCTCTGGCCTGATTTCACAAAGGATGAATTCATGCTTGCCATACAGGATTATCAGCAGAGAGATCGAAGGTTTGGTGCCATCTCAGCAGGGGCAAATGCACCTTAAAAGATTGATTGTCGCTCTTATTCTTCTGCCTCTTATCTATCTCTATATCATGTACCTGCCTCAGGGGTATTTTTTCCTTTTGCTGACATGCGGATCCATCATCGCCATGTTGGAATTTTATGCCATGTACCGTGTAACAGGGATTTTACGATATGCTGGTCTTTTCTTCGGAGTCTCGATACTGTGTGTATCATATGTCTCAAAGAATCTTCTCAAGGACATTATCCCGCTTTCTGTCATGGCAATAATGGGTATAAGGCTTTTCTCCAAGAGAAATCCTGTTTCATCGCTTTCTGACATAGCTCCTCCTGTTATAGGAGTGTTCTACATTGCAGGTCTCGCTACATTCCAGATACAGATCCGGGAGTTCGGACCTGAGTGGATAGTACTTCTCTATGCCTCGGTATGGGCATCGGACTCTCTTGCCTACTATCTCGGGACATTAATAGGCAAGAAAAAACTCTATGTAGAGATAAGCCCGAACAAAACCGTGGCAGGTGCATTTGGTTCCCTTATCGGAGGGGCAATCGGTGTATTGCTCTTAAAAATAGCCCTGATAACAGAGCTTTCAGTTACCTCTGCATTATTAATCGGTATAACGATAGGAACAACATCTGTAATCGGGGATCTTGTGGAATCCATGTTTAAACGTGACGCAGGCGTAAAGGATTCAGGCATTATTGTTCCAGGACACGGGGGTATGCTTGATAAAGTTGACGGGGTCTTATTCGCTGGCCCGATGCTTTACGTAATATTAATAGTCATCGGGATAAAATGAAACGCATAACCATTCTTGGCTCTACAGGTTCTATAGGGAGAAATGCACTCGATATCCTCTCGAAATACAAAGAACGTTTCAGGGTTGTTGCGCTGACAGCAGGAAGTAACATAGATTTGTTTGAAGAGCAGATAAGCTCATTTTCTCCGGAAGTTGTTGCTGTTGCTGACGAGGAAGCTGCCAGAGAGCTCCGGCAGAGGATAAGAAGGTCATCTTTACAGATATTGTCAGGCAATGATGGTGTGGCACAGGTTGCCACATATGAAAACTCAGACTTTGTCCTATCTGCGATTGTCGGTGCAGCAGGACTTATTCCAACACTGTCAGCCATACGCTCTAAAAAGACAATTGGACTTGCGAACAAAGAGACCCTTGTGATGGCAGGAAGGATTGTAACCGAAGAATCAAAAAGATATGGAGTAAAAATCCTCCCTGTTGATAGTGAACACAGTGCAGTATTCCAGTGCATTGAGGGATATAAAAAATCTGATGTGAGGAGAATTATCCTTACTGCCTCAGGCGGACCTTTTGCTGACAGGGATATAGATGAGCTGACTGATATAAAGCCAGAAGATGCGCTTAAACATCCGAAATGGAATATGGGGAAGAAGATAACGATAGACTGTGCAACACTCATGAATAAAGGGCTTGAGGTAATTGAAGCACATCATCTATTCGGTATCCCGCCAGAAAGGATAGATGTGCTTATCCATCCGCAGAGTATTATCCATTCTATGGTAGAGTTTAACGACGGGAGCTGTATTGCCCAGCTTTCAATACCTGATATGAGAGGCCCGATAGCCTATGCACTTTCTTACCCTGAAAGGCTTGAGGATGTACTGCAAGGACTGAATCTCGACAGTATCGAATCTCTTACCTTTAAACAACCAAACAACAGGCACTTCCCGTGTCTCTCGTATGCATATATGGCTATAAAGACAGGAGGCACAATGCCTTCTGTACTCAATGCAGCAAATGAGGTTGCAGTTGATGCATTTCTCAGAGGCACGATCAGATTTACTGACATACCTGTCATAATCAAAAAAACTATGGACCATCATAAGGTAATGCCTGATACAGAACTTGATGCTGTTATAGAGGCAGATAGGTGGGCAAGAGATATGGCAATGAGAATTATTGAGTCTATTCATTAAGTTATCCGGTAATCCCCCTCAGTCCCCCTTTAGTAAAGGGGGATTAAGGGGGATTTGTTAATAAGTAATCTCAGGAGATAGAGAATGTCACTTTTATCAGCAATAATTCTGCTTGGGATCATAATATTTATTCACGAGCTTGGACACTTCCTTGCAGCAAAGCTGTTGGGTGTGAGAGTACTAAAGTTTTCGCTCGGGTTTGGCCCAAAACTCGTTGGGAAAAAATATGGAGATACCGAATACCTCATTTCATCAATACCACTTGGTGGATATGTAAAGATGCTGGGAGAAGAGCATGGTGATGAACTCAAAGAAGAGGAAAAACCAAGTGCATATCATTACCAGCCCGTATGGAAGCGATTTGTTATCGTATCCTCAGGTCCACTTTTTAACCTGCTGTTTGCTGTAATTATTTTTATCTTTGTCTTTTTAAACGGCCTTCCTGTATTGCTCCCTGAGATTGGTAATGTAACACAAAAATCCCCTGCAGAAATGGCAGGGCTTCTCAAGGGAGATACCATTGCGGCTATTAACGATACCCGGATAAACCAGTGGGACGAGATGACAAAGATTATCCACAACAGTCCTGGAAAGAGTCTTAACCTGAAGATTAGAAGGAAGAATGAGGTTTTCGATATATCAATTATTCCAGAGAAAAAGAAGATGAAAGACCTCTTCGGCCAGGAAAGAGAGATTGGTCTCATCGGTATAACGCCTTCAGGCAATACTTTCACGAAAAAGGAAGGGGTAAGCGAGGCTATCAGCAATGCATTCATAAGGACATTGGATATATCAGCCCTGACAGTAGTCTCTATCGTGAAACTCATTCAGAGGGTAATACCTGCAGATACAATCGGAGGCCCTATACTCATTGTCCAGATGGCAGGGGAGCAGGCATCCAAGGGGTTTTTAGACTTCTTCATATTTATGGCTATCATAAACATTAACCTTGGGGTGCTGAACCTGTTGCCCATTCCCATCCTCGATGGAGGACATATCTTGTTTTTAGGGATTGAGGCAATCAGGAGAAAACCACTCAATGAGAAGATCATTGCTGTTGCTCAGAGGGTTGGACTTGCAATAATACTCTCCGTAATGGCTTTCGCACTTTATAACGATATTATCAGGGTTATTACTGGTAAAACATTTCCATGAGTTAGATATTTGAATTATGTCCTGCCAGTATATACGAATTTATGAATAAAATACTAAACCGGGATGAACTGAATAAAACCCTTGACAGACTGAGGGCTGAGGGTAAGAAGATCGTCTTTACCAATGGCTGCTTTGACATTATACATATCGGCCATATACGGTATCTTAAGGAGTCAAAGGCACTCGGCGATGTGCTTGTCCTCGGCTTAAACTCAGACAGGTCTGTCTCTCTTATAAAACCCGGCAGGCCAATCAATACTCAGGATCACAGGGCTGAGGTTTTATCCTCGCTTGAGATGGTTGATTATATAGCCCTCTTTGATGAAGAGACGCCTTATGAACTCATAAAGCTGCTCCAGCCTGATATCCTCGTAAAAGGCGGCGACTGGAAGAAAGAGGATATTGTTGGTTCTGATATTGCCAAAGAAACATACAGCCTTCCATATATCAAAGGCATATCAACGACAGAGATAATTGAGAGGATAAAGAGGCTCTGATTTTACTCCCATCTTTGTCTTCCCTTTGCGACTCTTGAAATTAGTAAACAATGTGTGGTAAATTTTACCATGAGTGTGGTTATCAAGGCAATTGGCAAAAGTAAATATGCATACCTTGTAGTTAGGGAAGGGGAAAAGGTAGTTCATAAATATCTTGGCCCTGCTCACAAACAACAGGTAGTTAAAATAATGTCGGATAAAAAAGAAATTTCGGTTATCCCAGAACGCCTTCGCTCTCTGTTCTGGGATACAAGTCTGACTAAAATACACATGAAAAGAAATGCGCGATACATTATAGAAAGGGTGTTAGAGTTTGGGGATGTGGATGCCCTAAAATGGCTGCAAAAGGTCTATCCAGATCATACAATTATTGATGTGCTGTACCTGAGTAAGGCTATCACTGAAAAGTCACGGAATTTCTGGCTGATATGGTTCGAGGGTTCGGATGTTTAGGGAGTGTCTTCCTGCAAAAGGCTGGAAGGTTTTGCAAAGCCTCAAGGCCATGCTTACAAAGTATCATGCAATATTGGCCGGAGGGACTGCATTAGCTCTCCATTTAGGACACAGGGTATCAGCCGATCTCGACTTTTTTACAGATAAAAATTTCTCTGTAGAAAATATCATTTCCGAGATAAGAAAGACAGGTCATTCCTTTCGTCTCATCTCAGAAGGTGAAGGATACTTGATTGCTGATGTGGAAGGGATAAAGGTTTCTATGTTCAGATATTATTATCCATTCTTAGAAAAGCCTGTAAAATACGAGGGGATCCCGATAGCTGGAATTCTCGATATAGCTTCAATGAAGGTCATAGCTATCAGCCAGAGGGGGACGAAAAGGGATTTTATAGACCTTTACTTTATTTTGCAGGATATGCCTTTTCATAAGATAGCTGACCATATGATAAAACGCTTCGGCAAAGAGAGAGTAAATCCTATTCACATAGGCAAATCACTTGTATACTTCTCAGATGCTGAATCTAATCCCGAGCCTGAATACATAAAAGGCAGAGAGATAAGCTGGGATAATGTCAAAAAGTTTTTTAGAAGCCATGTTAAACAATTTGTTCTTGACCTTGATACAGCAATCATCAAAGAGAATTAAAACTTTATTTGCATAATCGAAAGACCCCAATACTTGCCAATACTTCCTATTTGGAAATTTTTTGTGGCCTTGGAGCAGGGATGCCGTATAACATGCCTTCAGCGCTAATATCCTCATCAATATCTGGCCAATGCACACCATGACCATCCCCGATTATTTCGTAATTGTCTCTCTGTTCAGGTGTCGCTTCTGACAATCGCCAAGACCAAGCAAGAGGAACACTAATTACTCGACCATCAACAAGATAGGCAGTAATTGTATCCTCGGTGATGCTTAAATCCTTAATCCTCACTTCCTGAAGCTTCACCGCAGTGCTCATACCATGCCTCCACTATTTTGTTTTTATTATTATAAACACCGATTTTCACAGAATCCTAAGCGTCATAATTATTAAGTATTCACAAACTTGTGATTTTAGGCAGGGTATAGTATTTTCGCTCATTCTCGGTCGTATCGACCTCCGAGGGGTCGCATCGACAATCCGCTCAAATACCATGCCCTGCCTATCTCTGTATATCTATGGAATAGACTAACGAATGCCTCAGATGCTAATTGCCATTTTTACAGATGCCTATCGATGCGCTCTTTCTGCTCAACAATTTCATAGTTAAATTTTTCAGGCTTTCTTCCGAAACATGTACCCAGGCTCTCGAATATGGCAATCTCCCTAACGTCCACTTCTCTCCGTTTTATCACTTCGGCAGTTGACTGGTAGTAAATCCTGTTGCCGTCAACATTCACAACCGTGTTCCCGGTTTTTCCTTCCAACAGAAGAAATACAGCTGCTGCACCTGCCTTATACCCGAAATTGACATCTCGCGCGGAGGAATGACCTGCACGCACAAGATGACCGGGTGTCACCTCCCTCACCTCTGGCGATTCATACACACCCGGTGCAAACATGCCTGTCCTTTGCATGAAATCCTTCACTTCCGGGTCGCTTTTCAGTCTCTTTTCAAGTTGTTGTCTTACATATTTTCCTGCACCTGCAAGTTTCTTGTGACCGAAGGCATCGGGCGGGATGGATTCATCATAGAGCATTTCACCATTTACGTTCTTGATACCCTCTGCAACAACAATAATATACGTACCAGCCCTCACATCACTTCTCTCTATTCTTGCAAAAAAAGTTGTTTTCATGTGTTCATATACCACATCGAAGTCAACAGGTATTTCAGGAATCAAGATGCAATCAGACTCTGCACCAATGCCTCCCCGAACGGCAGTATGTCCTACATACCTTCCGAATACCTCTATGACAAGGATACGGTTATGACTCATGCCCGTTGTCTTCAGTTCCCTTGCAAAAACCGCTATCCTGTTGATGGCTGAATCTCCGCCGACACTATAGGACTGGAGGTCAAGATCCATTGTCTTGGGGACATGGACACAGGGGATACCCTTAGAGGTAAGGTCCACAACAACACTTCCTGTATCATCTCCTCCACTGATAATAAGGGCATCTATATTAAACTTTTTGAGTCCTTCCTTAATTCGTTCATATTTTTCCGGGTCTGCTATCTTGCTGATCTTCACCCGTGAATGTCCGGCCTCAGACCCTGCAAGTGAAGCCTCTATTTTGCTGACCCGCTCGGCATTCAATAAAACTACTTTATCGAGCTTGGTCAGATTATAGAGACCTGCGTATCCGTGAGGAATAACGACCGATTCAATCCCTAACGCATAAGCCTCACGTGCGATCCCTTTGATCACCGCATTGAGGCCGCCGCAATCTCCACCACTTGTAATAACGCCAATTCTCTTAATATCAGGCATGGGTGTTCCTCCTTTCTCTTTTATAAACCCAACAATCCTGTATTGATTTCTTTTCCCACAACTACTGGTTTTATGTTCTTTTTTACAATATCTACAGTATTTGTTACCTTGAGCTTCTCAAATAACAGTCCAAATTTAGCCTCTAATTCCTTCATGATCGGCTCTTTTACATCAGACGGTAGATCCCACCATTTCTTTTTAATCGGACCAAATCCTTTCTTCCGTGTGCTATAAATAAACTGTTCCTCGGTCTGTCCTTCCTTCCATTCCTTTGCATATTCCTGTTTTATGAAGCTGTAAATTTCTTGTCTGAACTCTTTAGGAAGATATTTGCTGTCATACATAATGTTCTGGAACCCGGTGGCGAGGTGAACCTCTGACGTGCTTGTTTCAGGGAACATATTGAATGCCTCTTCAGGAAGGGTTGATGCCCCGTGTTGCACACAGCCTGAAAGACCATATTCCTTTCTTGCGGTATCAGACAATACCCTCAGTGTTTCAAAATCTATCTTGACCTTTGCAAGTGTCCCATCAGGAAGAACAACACCACCATGAGCTGTCCCTGTCTGAACACTGAGTTTGCTTAACCCCTTCTTCCCTTTGAATATTTCTTTAAAACCATCGAGGTATGCCCTTGCCTCCTCAGGTGTGCTGTTTTTCTTCCCTATCTCACCGATTTCGCCGCCGATTGATATATCGATCCCCGCAGGCTGTATCTCCCGTATGTATGCGGCAAGTTCTGCTGTCTTCTCGAAGTTCGGCCTCTGCTGCTCTTTTATGGTAGGTTTTTCAAGGTCAACAAGGGTAGATGAATCAATATCTATATTAAAAAATTCTGCATCTATAGCCTCTGCAATGAGTCCCTTTATATATTTTGTCTCTGCATCGGGATCGCTTAAAAAGTTCTTTCTCACAAGCTGAAAATGGTCTCCCTGGATAAAGACAGGCCCTTCAAATCCTTCCTTTACTGCAGCAGCAAGGACAACCGTTGCGTATTCAAGAGGCCTCTGCTTTGTATATCCAATCTCTGACCGTGCAATCTCAAATATAAGAGCTCCAACATTCATTTCCTTTGCCTTTCTGAATACCGCTTTTGCTGTATCGTATGTAAGCCCTCGGATATTTATTGCAGGTACAGTGAACCCTGGATAGTTCCTCCCCATCTCTTCGTAAAGACTTTGTATTGAGGAAGGTACAGCACCATATGCCTTTGCAATCTCTTTAATAAGGATAAAGAACGCCTTTCGCTTTTCATCGTCTGATTCAAAAACAGCGTCATAAATAAAGCTGTCCATCATATTCCTGAGACCATTTTTATCCTTGATGGATACTGAACCATCCTTGATTTCAACAACATCTTTCATGCCTTTTAAATTCATAAAAACCTCCTTTTAAAAAAGGTGCTTATTTAGCAAAGAATCTTATAAATTGTTTATTCTACCACAAAAAAGACTTTCAAATGGGTTAAGATTATGTTATGAGGTAACATGGGATTAAGGGAGAAGATAAAATGGTTGGGTAATATTTTCTAAATTTTGGTTACAATACGTTTAGCTTGAAAGGGAGGTGGAAAAATGGGTGTAGGAGTAATGGGATCAACTGGTGACAAATTGTCACCAGTTTAAAACAATGAAACACTCAAGCTCTCTGCCTTATGCATTTACTGAACATGGTGTTGCTATGCTTGCAAGCGTTTTAAAAAGTGATAGGGCAGTTAAAATCAGCATCAATATAATCAAAGCCTTTGTCAAGTTGCGAGAAATGCTTTCTACTCATAAAGAACTTGCCCATAAATTAGCACAGCTTGAAAGAAAAATAGAAAGGCATGATGACGAAATAAAATTGATTTTTGACGCAATACGCCAGCTCATGACTCCTCCCGAACCGAAACGCCGGAAGATAGGATTCAGGCAAGAGGAAGGTTAGAACTAATATGAGTAATATCAAATACGAAATCCCAAAGGAAACGATTGATACAGGCGATATTTTAGATTTTGTCTTTAAAGATTCCTCTATAAAACATGGCTTGCAGGAGTTTTCTAAGGATATCCTTAAGAGGATTAATGCTTTTGAAAAACCTGATGGCAGGTTCTACGTCCGATGTCTGAAAAGAGGCAAAGATATTTTTATCTATGACAAGAATAAAAAAACTGGCAAGCCAGAAGAAATTATTCGCCAGCTTTGGTTGTTAAAGCTTACTCAGGAATACAAATACCCGTTGGACAGAATCGAAGTTGAAAAATCTGTGCAATTCGGCAGAGAGGTCCGTGAGAAATCTGCTGATATAGTCTTATATAAGGAAGACAAGATTACCCCCTTTATTATCTTTGAGCTGAAACAGCCCAGCGCCA
The DNA here is from genome assembly GCA_016873575.1 of Nitrospira sp. Lineage (GTDB taxonomy): Bacteria > Nitrospirota > Thermodesulfovibrionia > Thermodesulfovibrionales > SM23-35 > VGWY01. The sequence continues at coordinate 25,750 of VGWY01000004.1, forward strand.
AGAAAGCAGAAGAACAATTGAAATCGTATCTGAGCGCAGAAGGCGCTGAAGGCGGAGTCTGGTCTAACGGCGTACAGAGGTTCATACTCTATCGTCCATATCCGAAAGAATATGTTACAACCCTTTCAGATATTCCGAATGTTAATCAGACGTGGGATGATCTCTTCGAGGAAAAAAGGACTTATGATAAACTCAAGGATAAATTTGATCTTACCTTCATTATCACGCGGCTTGAAGAAATGGTTCTCGCTCAGGCAGGAGTAAATGTATTCGAAGAAGTGTTCAAACTCATTTATGCCAAGCTTTATGATGAAGACCAGGCAAAAAACATCCGGCCAAAAGGTGAAGTTTTATTCAGACAATATAAAGACACGAAAAAAACATATTCAATTATTAACGAGCAACTTTTCAAAGGCGCCATAAACGAATGGCCGAATATTTTCAATCCTCTTTCAAAAATAGATTTAACTCCGGAACAGCTTCAGATATGTGTCCCCTTTCTGGAAGAGGTCAAATTTTTTGGCTCTGGCAGAGAAGAGCTTGAGATTATTGACCGTGCCTTTGAGCATCTGATTGCAGAAGTCTCAAAAGGGCAAAAAGGACAATATTTTACTCCCCGGAATGTAATAAAGATGTGTGTCAAAATGCTCAACCCAAAAGAAGATGAATACATTATTGACCCTGCCTGCGGATCAGGAGGTTTCTTGCTTCATGCCATGTATTGGGTCTGGGATAATCATTTGAAGAATGCTTCTCAGACAGCGAAACAAAAATATGCTAACCGCTATCTTCACGGGATCGATTTTGATGATAATATGCGCCGCATTTCTCAGGCATTAATGCTCATTGCCGGTGATGGAAGACACAATATCTTTAAACGCAATGCATTGGATGGCAGAGACTGGATAGGAGAGCAAGCTGAGGAAGCGAGAACATCACTAAAACAGTTATTACGGCGTTTTGAAAATGCCAAAGAGAATGAAGAAAACCGAAAGACTTACCGCTATCTTAATTTCGATATATTGATGACTAACCCACCATTTGCCGGTGAGATAACAGATACCGGTTTGCTGAGACAATATGAATTTGCTAAAAAGAATGGCAAGCTCAAACAGAAAGTTGAAAGGCATCTTCTTTTCATAGAACGGTCTGTAGATGCCCTTCGTCCCAGTGGCAGAATGGCAATTGTTCTGCCTCAGGGAGTCTTTAACAATACAAATATGGAATGGCTGCGACTATGGTTCTTTGAAAAGGCGCGTATCCTGGCAGTAATCGGACTGGAAGGAAATACTTTCAAGCTACCTGCTCCTGCAAAAGGCACTGGCACTAAGACCTCGGTTCTATTCCTTCAGAAATGGGCTGAGGATGTCAAACCGTTGGAAGACTATCCTATTTTCATGGCAGTGTCTAAAAAATCTGGCAAAGACAATTCCGGTGAATATGTTTATATCAACGAGAAAGGCCGACGGGTAAAATCAGAAGGTGGTATTTTTGAGAGTATTGAGAATTTGCGGCTTGATGATGACCTCAACGAAATCGCTGAAGCGTTTGTCAAATTTACTAAAAAAGAGAAATTTGATTTTTGGAAATGATTACTTATTCGATTATTCAAAAATCTCAAATTGAAGGTGCAAGTCGACTGGATGCTGAGTATTATGATCCAGAACTTCTTAAGCTTATGGAGAAACAATCTCAGTATGAATCAGGGGTACATACACTTGGTGAGATTTGCGAAAAAATAGATGTTGGATTTGTCGGCCCCATGGCACATTCATATGTTGCGGAGGGAATACCCTTGATCCAAACACAGAATGTAAACGAATTTTTCCTCGATTATACTAATTTAACTTATATTGGGGAATGGTTCCATTATAAATTAAAAAATTCACAAATAGTTAATGGTGATATTCTTATTGCGCGAAGTGGGAGTATAGGGAAAGCAGCTATAATAACTAAAGACGACCCACAGCCGTTAAATTCTTCAGATGTAATAATTATCAGAACGAAACCAGCAATCAATAAATATTTTCTTTGTGCTTACATAAACTGCAAATTTGGCCAAGTGCAGATTAAGCGATTTTCGAGTGGAGGACTTCAAGAGCATGTAAACTTGAGTTCGCTGGAAACGCTTTCCGTACCTTTATTCGATCAGAACGTTCAAGTCTTAGTTGCTGAAAAAGTTTCTGAGGGAATTGGCTTACTAAGAAAATCAAACGAATATTATTCCAAAGCCCAAAATCTTCTTTTAGAAAAATTAGGTTTAGAAAATTTTATACCTGAAGATGATTTATCCTATATTGTCAGGTTCTCCGATATAAAATATGCTCATCGTGTTGATTCAGACTATTTCCAGCCGAAGTATAAGAGGATACTGTCACAAATCCGATCATATAATGTCCGGTTACTCGGCAATTTGGTCTCAATGAAAAAGGGAGTTGAACCGGGAAGCGATGCATATCAAGATGAAGGAAAATTATTTATTCGTGTAAGCAGTATCACAAAGCACGGCATTATAGATAAAGATCAGAAGTATCTTAGTAATGAACTCTATCAGGATTTAAGAAAAAGTTATGAGCCTAAAATGGGTGAAATTTTACTTACAAAAGATGCAACTCCGGGCATTGCCTATGTTTTAAAAGAACCGCTTGATGGTATTATTGCTGGCGGTATTATCCGGCTAAAACTAAAGAAAGAAGTTGAAGCCGAATATTTAGCCCTTTGCATTAATTCTATAATCGGACAAATGCAGATTGAGCGTGACGCAGGCGGCTCGGTTATTGTCCACTGGAAACCAGAGCAAATCAAAAACTTACAAGTTCCCATCCTTCCCAAAAACTCTCAACAAAAAATCGCCGATTTAGTCCATCAATCCCATGAAGCGCGCAAGAAGTCTAAGGAACTTTTAGAACAAGCAAAGAAAGAAGTAGAAAAATTAATCGAAGGTAAGAATTAAAGACAGTCTCAGGAGGTTTTGTGAATAAAAAAATAGAAAAAATTAGAAAGGTGATTCTGTATTTTCTGAAACGTGCTGAAGAGGAACATTTTCC
>VGWY01000005.1 GCA_016873575.1 Nitrospira sp.
TAAAAATAGTTTCAAATATCTCAATTTCTCATTTTGATTTTTTTAGAGCCTAAAAAAGGCGATTCACCACAGAGGACACAGAGAAAGGCGCTGATAAATAATAAATATAAGAGAAAAAGAAATTTCTCTGTGCACTCATTGAGTGAGGACAATAAAATATCATTTTACAAATTCAATATATGAGAACACAGAGAAATACAAGGAATTATGTGGGTTTTAAAAAATTTCAAGTCTCTCTCTGTGTTCTCTGTGGTTTTAAAATCGCTCAATTTAGGTAGAATAAAGATATTGAATTTTTCTCCCTTGTAGTTTTGCTACAGGATTACCCCGTGTCATCTTTTTTCATGAAGGATTCCCGACAGGCGGGAATGACATACAACGTGACCTTACGTATGAACTCCTTAGTATGTATTGATATGAAGGCAGTTTTATATAGAGAATTGTCAATATATTGTAGTAATTAAATATCAGACATACATAATATAGATAGTTATTTTTTTTCTTGACATCAGGTGTCTTCTGCATTATATTTGTGGAGTAAAGTGGAGTAAAGTGGAGGAAAAAAGTGCCAGCTTTCTCCGGTAAACATTATTTTACTGTAGACCTAAAAGGCAGAATCATTATTCCTGCTCCTTTCAGAGAAATTATTTCAAGTAATTATAGCACAAAACTTTACATAACAAACCACTCATCAGAAAAGTGTCTTTGTATATATCCACTTGAAGAGTGGAACAAACTCCTGGAACAGGTTCGAACAAAGCCGAGATCAGATAAATATATAAAGTACTTAATGCAGAGGGTAATCGGATCTGCTGTTGAAATGGAAATGGATAAGCAGGGTAGGATTTTAATACCTGCTTCACTCAGGGAAGATTCAAAGATAAACACAAATATTGTTATAGTGGGCCAATTAGAAAGAATCGAGCTATGGGACAGGGATGAGTATGATGTACTTTTTGAACCTTCAAATATGGATAAGGAAGATCTCGAGAGAGGACTTGCAGTCCACGGCCTGTAGAAATTAAAAGGGAGCTTTACTCGTTTTGGAGATTATCCATCTCCCTGTACTTCTTAAAGAAGTTGTTGAGGCACTTAAATTAGAGAAGGGTGGGACATATATGGACGCAACAGTTGGCCATGGGGGACATTCAGAGGAGATACTGAAGTTTATAGGTTCTGAGGGGAGGGTCGTCGGAATTGATAGGGATGATGAGGCACTGAAAATGGCTGAAGCAAGACTTTCGAATGGAAGGGTGATACTGGAGAAGGCAAAATTTTCTGACATGGAAACGGTGCTCTCTTCAGAAAGGATATCCGAGGCTGACGGTATTCTTTTTGACCTTGGGATCTCGATGGTGCAACTCAGGGATCATGAAAGGGGATTTAGTTTTTTTTCTGATCAACGCCTTGATATGAGGATGGATAGAAGACAGAAGGTGTCTGCATGGGATGTTGTGAATACCTATCCTGAGAGGGAGATTGAACGGATCCTTCATGAATTCGGTGAAGAACGTTTATCAAGAAAAATAGCAAACGCCATTGTCAGCATGAGAAGGAAGCAAACGATTGATACATGTTCACAACTATCAGGCATTGTGGAGCGTATATACAGGAAAAGGGGGAGGACACATCCTGCGACCAAGACATTCCAGGCTTTAAGGATTGAGGTGAATGGAGAACTTAACGAGCTCAGGGCAGGGCTTGATGCCTCCCTGAGGATTCTTAAAAAAGGCGGCAGGTTGTGCATTATCTCGTATCACTCACTCGAAGACAGGATGGTAAAACATTTTATGAGAGACGGTGCGAAAAAAGGATTACTTACAATGATAACGAAAAAACCAGTAACACCTAATGATGAAGAACGGTCATCAAACCCTTCGTCACGAAGTGCAAAACTCAGGGTTGCAGAGAAGATATGATACGCACAGGCAACAGTAAAAATATGGCGTTGTATATCATCAAACCTTTCTGTATTGCCCTCTTGCTGTTCAGTCTGTTCGGCCTCGTAATGATCAGGTCAAATGTTTTGAAATTAGAATACCAGCTCGGTGACCTTGAAAAAAAGAAGATAGAGTGCCTTAAGGAGAGAAAGATGCTGAGAGCTGAAAAAGCAAGTCTCCTCTCTTTTGAAAGAGTAAACGCATCTTTTCGTGGAAATCATGAGTTGGTTTTTCCTGACAGGGTCAGGGTAATACATGTGAAAAGGCAGAAGGGGGTACAGCCTTACAAAGTTTCACTGGAGGGGAAACGCATAGCTGAACCCTGATTGCGGGGGGATTGTTGAATAAAAAAAGGGCGGTTATTTTAAATACGATCATCATCTTCAGCTTCTTTGCAATATTCGTACGTCTTGCAGACCTGATGATACTGAACCATAAGCATTTTTCAGAAAAGGCAAAAATGCAATATACAAAGGCTGAAGACATTCGTGTGAGAAGGGGAATAGTATTTGACAGGTGGGGCAGGGAATTAGCTTTAAACCTCGAGCTTGAATCTCTCTACTGTGATCCTGAAAATCTTGATCTTGATGATGACAATATCAAGAAGCTCGCATCAGTCATAGCAAAAAAATCTGACGTTCTCCGTGCGAAGATACCCGATGAGGGAAGATTTGCATGGATCGCAAGGAAGCTCGAACCAGAGACCGCGAAGATGATAAAAGAGCTTCACATCCAGGGCCTGGGTTTTCAGACTGAGGCAAAAAGATTTTATCCTGGAGGGAGACTTGCCTCTCATATCCTCGGCTTTGTTGATCTGGATAATCAGGCACTGGAAGGCATAGAACTCAAATATGACAAATACCTCAAGACAGGAGGTGGAAAGGTATTTTTTGTAAGGGATGCAGGTGGCAGGACACTCTCATCAGGAGTAGATACAGAGGCAAAAGGGAATAACATTGTGCTTACCATAGACCAGGGGCTCCAGTATATTGTTGAGAAAGAGATCGAGAAGGCAATTTCGAAATGGAACGCTGCTTCTGCATCAGCTATCATGATTGACCCATTAACAGGAGAGATACTTGCCCTGGCGAACAGGCCAGCCTATGACCCGAATTACCCCGGAAAGGTGACTGGTTTTGAAAAGAGGAATCGGGCAATAACTGACTGTTATGAGCCAGGCTCTACATTTAAGGTTGTGATAGGTTTGGGTTCACTCGAAGAGAAGATAGTAAAACCCGATACATTATTCGATGTGAGTAAGGGTGGTATCAATGTCGGTGGCAAGACTATCCGTGATGTTCATAGATACAGTGTTCTGCAATTCAAAGAGGTTATACAGAAGTCATCAAATGTTGGCTCAATAATGATTGGTATGCAACTTGGACCGGAAAGGCTCTACAAATACGCAAAACTCCTTGGTTTTGGCGAAAAGACAGGGATAGATTTACCTGGTGAAATCTCAGGATGGATACGCCCACCAGAAAGGTGGTCAGGGACATCTCTCGGTGCAATCCCGATCGGTCAGGAGGTTGCAGTAACACCGCTTCAGGTACTCAGGGCATATACAACTGTTGCGAATGGAGGATTTCTTGTCAGGCCACATATTGTTTCTGAAATAATCTCACCTGACGGGAAAGTGCTTTTCTCATTTGGAGAGAAGGATAAGAAGCGCGTCATTTCACAGGCAACAGCAGAGACATTCAAAGATATATTGAAAGGCGTTGTTGATGAAGGGGGAACCGGTAAAAGAGCATCTGTCAATGGAAATGAGGTTGCAGGTAAAACGGGTACAGCACAACTTATTGACCCGAGGACAAAGAGGTACTCCAAAGAAAAGTTTGTGAGTTCATTCGTCGGATTTGTCCCGGCTGACAATCCGAAGCTTGCAATCATAGTTGTTGTCCATGAACCGAAAGGTCAGAACTATGGGGGCGTGGTGGCTGCACCTGTTTTCAAGGAGATTGCCGAACAGGCCCTATCATATCTCAACATACCAAGGGAGGATGACCATTATCAGACATCTTTAGTGGTATCGAGATGAAACTCGGAGAACTTCTTCGGGGATGCGATTACATTAATGTGGTGACAAGTAACGAGTTGCAGGACACCCCCTCCCTAACCCTCCCCCCTCGAGGGGGAGGGCAGGGGTGGGGGGGAGACTCGTCACTCATCACTCGTCACTCGTTACTTGATACGGACATCTCGGGTGTGGCTTATGACTCGCGGAAGGTAAAAGATGGTTACCTGTTTGTTGCGATGAAAGGCGAAAAATGTGATGGTCATGATTTTATTAATGAGGCGATTCAGAAGGGTGCAATTGTGATAGTGCATGAAAAAACAGTAACGAGTAACGAGTTACAGGACACCCCCTCCCTAACCCTCCCCCCTCGAGGGGGAGGGCAGGGGTGGGGGGGAGACTCGTCACTTTCTTTCATCAGGGTCAAAAATAGCCGAAAATCACTCGCCTGTATCGCTAACAATTTTCATGAAAGGCCATCTGAACATCTTGCGTTGATAGGAATTACCGGCACAAATGGTAAAACAACAACAACATATATCCTCAAGACAATACTTGAGTTATGGGGAAAAGGAGCAGGTCTGATTGGCACCATACAGTACATGATAAAAGATAGGGTTTACCTCGCACCTCACACAACGCCTGAATCGTTAGAGTTCCAGGCTCTGTTACAAGACATGGTTTTATCAGGGTGCACACATGTAATTTCAGAGGTTTCTTCGCATGCGCTCGCACAGTACAGGGTAGATGGGGCGAGATTTAAAACTGCAGTTTTTACAAATCTCACGAGAGACCATCTTGACTTTCATAAAACCATGGAGGAGTACTTCAAGGCAAAGGTGAGATTGTTTACAGAGATTCTTGATAGAGAGGGAACCGCTATTATCAATATTGATGACCCCTATGGGGTAAGATTATACTCCGAGATCAGAACGGCTCGACTGACCCTTCGACAAGCTCAGGGTGACGCTCTGAATATGCTGAAGGGTAAGCGTGGTGAGCCTGTCGAACCATCGCCGAAGTCTCAGAACTCAAACCTGAAAAAGATAATAACATACGGGCTTCAAAACAAAGCAGATATCAGAGCGAGTGATATTGATCATTCATTCTCTGGATCAAGATTTACAATATCATTCGAAGGAAAAAGTTACGAAGCAACATCCCATTTGATGGGTCTGCAAAACGTCTATAACATCATGTCTGCTGCAGGTGCAGCAGTTTCATTAGAAGTCCCGTGGGAAATTATCATGGAAGGCATAAGGAAGACAACCAATGTGAGAGGCAGATTTGAAAGGGTTGACCTTGGTCAGGACTTTCTCTGCATTATTGACTATGCTCATACCGAAGATGCACTCGAACGGCTTATAAATACAGCAAGAGAACTTATAAAAAAGTCAGAGGTCAGAAGTCAGAAGTCAGAAGTCAGAAACACCCCCTCCCTAACCCTCCCCCCTCGAGGGGGAGGGCAGGGGTGGGGGGGAGACTCTGAACTCCGGGCTCCGAACTCTTCATCTCGAATCATTACTGTTTTTGGATGTGGTGGTGATAGAGATCAGGGCAAGAGACCCAAAATGGGTGAAATGGCAACAAGGCTCAGTGATTTTGTGATTATTACCTCTGACAACCCAAGGTCTGAAGAACCACTCGAGATTATCAGAGATATTGAGAGGGGGGCGGTTAGGGGAAACTATCTTATTGAGCCTGACAGAGCAGAGGCGATCAGGAAAGCAGTAAATATGGCGGGCAATGGAGATATCATCCTTATCGCAGGTAAGGGTCATGAGGATTACCAGGAGATCAAGGGGATAAGATACCGATTTAATGATAGAGAGGTTTTAGAAAAAATATTAAAAGATACATTACACATTCAAAATGTGAAATGAACAATGTATGTTTTTTAGAGAGGTACATGCAAGGCAATTTAACAGTTGACGATATCATCGCAGCAACAGGTGGAAAGGTTGTTTTGAGTGATTCTGATGCTTTTACAGGTGTATCTATTGATTCAAGGACGATAAAAGAAGGTGAATTGTTCATTGCACTAAAGGGAGAGAGATTTGACGGACATGATTTCCTCCATGATGCATTAAAGATTGGAAGCGGTGCTGTAGTCAATGTCGCTCCGGTAGAACCCGTAAAAGGCAAGACGATTATCTCTGTAAAAGATACGCTCAATGCCCTTCAGGATATAGCGCATTCTATGCGGTTAGGAAGGGATATCCCTGTTATCGGGATAACAGGTTCCAATGGCAAAACTACAACAAAAGAACTCATAGCCTCAATATTGAGTACAAAATACAAAGTACTGAAAAACACTGGTAATCTCAATAATCATATCGGACTTCCCTTAAGCCTTACAAAAATAAGTGAAACGGATGAGATTGTTGTGCTTGAGATGGGAGCAAGCATCCCCGGTGATATAAGGGATTTATGCGGGATAGCAATGCCGGATTATGGTGTTTTAACAAACATCGGTCCATCCCACCTTGAAGGGTTTGGAGATATGGAAACGCTGAGAAAGACAAAACTTGAACTCCTTGATTATGTTGATGTGGCTGTTGTGAATGCCGACGATCCATTTTTAATGGAAGGTATTTATGCGTCATCATTTCAGGGCAGGCTTGTCAGGTATGGGATAAAAAATGATGCCGAAACCCGTGCCACTGATATAAGACTTTTTGAAAAAGGTTCGAGCTTTCTCTTGCGCATTGGTGATAATCAACCGATTCAGGTTCATCCAAATATATCTGGCAAATGTAATATTTACAATATTCTTGCAGCAGCATCGATTTGCTCTCTCTTTCATATTGACCAATTAAGTATGAAACGTGTCATAGATTCCTTTGCTGGTGTCCCAATGAGGCTTGAGATTAAAGAACTCAATGGGATGTGCATTATCAATGATGTATATAATGCAAATCCTGCATCAATGGAAGAGGCTGTCCATGAGCTTGTCAGACTTAAGAAAAAGAGGGCAATTGCTGTTTTGGGCGATATGCTGGAGCTTGGTGCGTATGCTGAGGATGCCCATAAAAACCTTGGCAGAAAGATGTCAGAACTATCTATTGATATCTTCATTGCAGTAGGCCCTTTGATGTCTCTTGCCGCAGATGAATTTACAGGTCAATCGTTTCATGTTGCGAATGCAATCGAAGCACGGAAAATATTCTTTGATATCATCAGAGAAGGAGACACTGTTCTCATAAAGGGGTCGAGAGGAATGCGTATGGACAGGGTTATGGCCGATGGCTCGTAGAGAGTTGTAGTATGTTTTATAGTCTTTTATATAGTCTGCATGACTGGTTCTCGCCTTTCAATGTCTTCAGGTATATAACGTTTAGAACGTCGCTTGCTATTCTTTCGGCAATAATTTTTTCATTCATGTTCGGCCCCTGGGTTATCAATAGACTGAAGAGACTCAGTATGACGCAGCAGATACGGGATGATGGCCCTCAGACCCATCTGGGGAAGGCAGGAACTCCTACCATGGGCGGTATCCTTATTATTCTCTCCATACTCCTCTCAGTATTTATGTGGGGAGACCTGAAAAACATCTATGTGTGGACCATGATTGTCTCTTTGATAGGGTTTGGAGGTATCGGGCTTTTTGATGACTATTTGAAGGTTGTCAAGGGGAATCCCAATGGCCTCAGGGCATATCAGAAGTTTGGTGGTCAGATACTCCTTGCACTTTTGATAGGTGTTTTCCTTTATATGAATCCGAAAGACCCTTATGCTGATGTCTTGAGTATCCCATTTTTTAAAAAGTGGCTTTTTGACCTTGGATGGTTTTATATACCATTCTCAATCATTGTCATTGTAGGTTCATCAAATGCAGTGAATCTTACAGATGGTATAGATGGCTTAGCAATAGGGCTTGTGGCTATTGCTGTACTGGCGAATGGCGTACTTGTTTATATCTCTGGACACAAAGGGTTAGCACAATACTTACAAGTCCTTTATCTCCCTGGCACTGGAGAGCTGACCGTTTTCTGTGGTGCTATGTTCGGCGCCTCACTCGGATTCCTCTGGTATAACTCTTATCCGGCAAATGTTTTTATGGGTGATGTTGGGTCGCTTGGCCTCGGTGGTGCATTGGGAACTCTCGCAATCATAACAAAACATGAGATAGTGCTTGCATTAGTAGGAGGAATCTTTGTTATCGAAACAATTTCTGTCATGGTGCAGGTAGTATCATTTAAGTTTACAGGCAAAAGGGTGTTCAAGATGGCTCCTATTCATCACCACTTTGAATTAAAGGGCTGGCCTGAACCGAAAGTGATCGTGAGATTTTGGATAATCGGAATAATGCTGGCTTTATTAAGCCTGGCAACGTTGAAGGTAAGATGACTATGAAACAGTCAATAGTCAATAGTCAACAGTCATTAGTTACTAAGGAGTTTATAAGTAAGACCACATACGGTGTCATTCCCGCTTGTCGGGAATCTTTCTTCAAGAAGGATGCCGGACAAGCCGGCATGACAAAGACGAAAGGCTTATGTGCCCTTACTCATGGTCTCATTAGTATCACTTTCCTTTCCCTGATTTTAATATTGGTCATTGGTCATTGGTCATTAGTCATTGCCTCTGACGAGATTCATTCCAAATCTGCGGTAGTTATGGATGCGTCAACAGGAAGGATTCTGTATGCAAAGAATCCGAATCTCAGGCTTCTTCCAGCAAGTACAACAAAACTGATGACAGCAATAATCGTGATGGAGAAGGCAAACCTTACTGATGTAGTAATGATAAGTAAAAATGCAGCCCGAGTTGCTCCTCATAAGGCAGGTTTGAAAGAAGGGGATAAGGTAAAAGTTGAGACACTCCTCTATGCTGCCCTGCTGAATTCTGCAAATGATGCTGCTGTTGCCCTTGCAGAAGCTGTAGCCGGTTCAGAGGAAAAATTTGTGGAACTCATGAATACAAAAGTAATTGCTATCGGGTTAAAAGAAACCCATTTTATAAACCCCCATGGGCTTCCCGGACCCAATCAATATACTACTGCATTTGATTTATCAAGGATTATGAGGTATGCGCTCAGATATCCCAAGTTGAAAGAGATTATCGGGACCCGTGTGGTGGGTGTCTCAACAGAAAATGGCAATGATTTATTCCTCAGAAATACGAACAGACTGCTATGGTCTGATGAAGATCTTGTGGGAGGAAAGACAGGATTTACACAAAAGGCAAAACATTGTTTTGTATGTGCTGCTGAACGCGAGGATAGTAAAGTTATCGTTACCCTTCTCGGATCTCCGAGCAGATGGTACCTTTGGAAAGAGGCAGAGACACTTCTTGATAAGGGATTCAATATCATGGCGAATAAAGAGGAAGCTGTCATCTATTTTGCAAAGGCAGATTATGATGCACTCAGTATGAAAAGGGCAACCTATAAAAAGAGTCTAAAGTTTAAAGTTAAAAGTTCAAAGTTAAAGGCAAAATTTACTAAGAAAAAGGCAAAGATATTTGCAAAGGATAAGGCCAAAAACAAGAAGGGTAAGTATTACAGGATTGCTAAGAAAGGTGAGAATGGAGCTAAAGGGTAAAAGGGTTACTGTTGTGGGTCTCATGAGGAGCGGAATAGGTGCAGCAAACCTGCTGTCTGAACTTGGAGCAGAGGTGACGGTAACAGATAGAAAAACAAGAGAAGAACTCATGGACTCAGTCCATCGGCTTTTACCTTCTGTGAAGCTCTGCCTTGGTGGACATCCTGAGGAGATATTCCAGGATACAGATTTGGTTGTGATAAGTCCTGGTGTACCAATAAATATCCCGGAGCTTAAGAATGCCAGTGCGAAAGGGATAAAAATCATAGGTGAACTTGAACTGGCATACCAGATAGTGAATTCAAAATTCAAAATTCAAGATTCAAAGATTCCGGAATTTCTCGCAATTACAGGTACAAACGGGAAATCAACAACAACAGCCTTACTTGATTTCATGATGAAAAAGGGTGGCTTCAGGACAATTTTTGGAGGCAACATAGGGAATGCATTGACAGAAGAAATATTGAAGGAAGTTAGCAGTGAGCAGTTAGCAGTTGGGGGAAGTGAGCTAACCGCTGATTTTATTGTTGCTGAGATATCAAGCTTTCAGCTTGAATCAATAGAGGCTTTCAGACCCGGGGGAGCTGCAATAATCAACATTACGCCGGATCACCTTGACAGGTATCACTCACTCGAAGAATACCGTGATGCAAAGGCAAGGATATTTGAAAATCAGAGAGCAGATGATTTTCTTGTACTGAATGCAGATGATCCTGAGACAATGAAAGTCAAAAATGAGAAATTAGAAATGAGAAATAAAAACCCAAAAATCTTTTACTTTAGCCGCAAAAAAGAAGTAGAAGGGCTGTATTTTAGAGATGGACAAATTTATTGTAATTTTCCTCTAATGACGGGGACAGTCCCGATTCTACCGCCTTTGGCCGGTAAATCTGGGACAGTCCCCCTTTACCCCTTACCCCTTATAAGGGTTGATGAGATAAAAATAAAAGGTGTTCATAACCTGGAGAATGCCATGGCTGCTTCAGCCATGGCTCTCCTTGCAGGATGCCCTTTCAAGGCAGTCGCGGAATCTCTGAAGGAATTTCCTGGTCTTGAGCACAGGCTTGAATTTGTCAGAGTTATGAATGGTGTCCGATATTTTAATGATTCAAAAGGGACAAATGTTGGTGCAGTCATCAAATCACTCGAGAGTTTTACAGAATCAATCATCTTAATCGCAGGCGGCAGGGATAAGGCAGGAGATTTTTCACAGTTGAGGAATTTAGCAAAAGAAAGGGTTAAGGCGATTGTCTTGATTGGTGAGGCAAAAGAAAAAATAAAAAAGGCACTCGGAGACCTTACAAGGACCGTTATAGCCAAAGATTTACAAGAAGCAGTTCACCTATCACAGAGCATGGCGGTAAAAGGTGATGTTGTTTTACTTTCTCCAGCATGTGCCAGCTTTGATATGTTCATTGATTTTGAGGACAGGGGGAGACAGTTCAAGAAGATAGTGATGGAGTTAACATGATAGGCAAATTAATGAGTAAAAAGAAGTTAGCAATAAGTAAAAAAGCCGCAATGAGCAGAGAGCAGTTAGCCGTTAATAGAAACGAACTAAACGCTAACCGCTATCCGCTAACTGCTCATTCATCACTCGTCACTCGTCATTTGTCACTTTATAGTACTTACGACAAGTGGCTATTTATCATTACAGCACTGTTGGTAGTTTCAGGGGCGCTCATGATATTCAGTTCAACATCTGTGATTCCATCTGCACTCTCAAAGAAAGGCATTACTGAATTTTATTACTTCAAGAGACATTTATTAACAATATTCTTAGGATTCGTGTGTATGTTTTTTGCATATCGATTGAGGCCATATTCTTTCGAGAAGATGGCTATCCCGCTTCTGATTTTCTCTTTCTTACTCTTAGTCCTCGTCTTTGTGCCCGGTATTGGTGTCTCAGCAAATGGTGCAAAAAGATGGATACGGCTCTGGCCTTCGACCTTCCAGCCGTCAGAACTTGTAAAGCTTTCCATGGTTATATTTCTTGCAAAGTATATGTCCATGCCAGGATACAGGACAGATAGCTTTGGATCTTTTATCAAGCCTGTGATTGTGATGGGAATTTTTCAGGTCATTATGTTGAAACAGCCTGACTTTGGAGGGGCAATGAGCCTTGCATTTCTCACATTCACTATGCTCTTCTTTTCTGGTATAAGGCTCAGATACCTCATGTCGCTCTCTGTACTCGCCTTACCAGTAATATACTTACTTATTAAGGAGCCTTACCGTCTCAGGAGGTTAACATCATTTCTTGATCCATGGAGTGACCCACAAGGGAATGGTTTCCAATTAGTGCAGTCTTTCATAGCGATTGGAAACGGCGGCTTGACAGGTGTAGGATTGGGAGGTTCGCGACAGAAATTATCCTACCTCCCAGAGTCCCACACAGATTTCATCTTCTCTATCATCGGAGAGGAATTTGGCTTTATCGGTGTATCTGTTGTGGTAGGACTTTTCCTTTTTCTCTTTCTCAGGGGAGTATCTATAGCAAACAGGACAAAGGAGGGGTTCCTTTTCTATTTACCCATTGGACTTTCACTGTTGATTACCCTTCAGGCACTGATTAATTTTGCGGTAGCTACAGGCATGGTACCGACAAAGGGATTACCTCTGCCGTTCATCAGTTATGGCGGTTCATCACTCCTTGTGAATATGACTGCCATAGGAATGCTCCTGAATATATCGCGAGGAGAAGATCAGAGAAGAATACCAGATATTGATCAGAACATCATGGAAAGAAAGAAGGCCCGGAGGGCTATTTATAACAATTCACGCTTCACAGATCATGATTCACGGTCGTTATGAAGGTCATGATAGCAGGTGGAGGGACAGGAGGTCATCTGTTTCCGGGATTGGCAGTAGCTGAAGAATTCAAAAGCAGAGATGGCAGGACAGAGATGATATTTGTTGGAACAGAAAATGGGATAGAGGCGAGGGTAATCCCACGAGAGGGATATCAAATAAAATTTTTGAGATCACGGGGTGTTGTGGGCGTATCGGTTATCAAAAAGATAAGGGCCATCGTAGAAACGTTTCTCTCTTTTGTTGATTCATACCGAATCATCAATATGGTGAGGCCCAATATAGTAATTGGTGTTGGTGGGTATGCATCCGGCGCAATTGCACTGACTGCGTATCTCCTTTCAATACCAACCATGATACTTGAACAGAATTCCATACCGGGATTGACAAACAGGATTCTCGGAAGATTTGTCAATGCAATATGCATCACATATCAGGAAAGCATTTCCGTTTTCCCTAAGGCAAAGACCTTTCTTACCGGTAATCCTGTCAGGATGAATATATTCAATGGGAACAGAGAGTCAGGATACAGGCTTTTCTCTCTTGAAAAGGATGTATTTACCGTCTTTGTATTTGGAGGGAGTTTAGGTGCAAGGAGTATCAATATGGCGGTTGTCGATGCCCTGAACTATATGCAAGACCTGAAGGATAAGATTCAATTCCTCCATCAGACAGGTGCAAGCGATTATGAAAACATGAAAGAGGCATACAGGAGGCTCGGATTCAAGGGAACAATTGCCCCATTTATCTATGAGATGTGCGAGGCATATGCTGTTGCTGATATCGTTATTTCAAGGGCAGGTGCAACAACACTTGCAGAGCTGACTGCTCTTGGGAAACCTGCTCTCTTGATACCCTATCCTTACGCAACAAGACGCCACCAGGAATTCAATGCACGGAAACTCGTTGAGATGCGTGCAGCGAGGATGATGCTTGATAGCGAACTAAATGGACAATCTCTTGCCAGTCAGATCAGAGAGCTCTTCATGGATGAGATGTTACGGAAAGAGATGCAGAAGAACAGCAAGGTACTTGGAAGGCCGGATGCAGGCGCAAAGGTGGTTGATATTGCAATGAGCCTGTTAAAAAAAACAGTAACAGGTTATGAGTGACGAGTGATGAGTAAAAATACAGATGACCGAACACAGAATATGGATGAAAAAACTTGTTACTTGTTACTTGTTACTCGTTACCTTTTTGAGGGAAACAATGTTTGAGAGATATAGGGTAATACATTTTGTTGGAATAGGTGGCATAGGGATGTCAGGTATTGCAGAACTCCTTCATAACCTTGGCTATGAGGTGACAGGGTCTGATTTAAAAGATTCAGAGACAACAAGAAGGTTGAGGGAATTAGGGATAAAGGTCTATATAGGACATAACGCAGAAAATATCGACGATGCCCATGTCGTGGTTATATCCTCAGCAGTCTCGGGAGATAATCCAGAGGTAATTGAAGCAAGAGGAAGGGCTATCCCTGTGATACCCCGTGCTGAGATGCTTGCAGAGCTTGCAAGGCTGAAATATGGAATCCTTGTTGCAGGGGCACATGGGAAGACGACTACAACATCTTTCATATCAACGATTCTCTCACATAGTGGTCTTGATCCAACAGTTGTTATAGGTGGCAGACTCAAGGCAACCGGCAGTAATGCAAGACTCGGCCAAGGAGAATTCCTTGTTGCAGAGGCTGATGAAAGTGACGGCTCATTCTTGAAACTCTCTCCTACAATTGCAGTTGTTACAAACATTGACAGGGAACATATGGATTTCTTCAAGACTATAGATTCATTAAAAGAGGCATTTCTTTCCTTTATGAATAAAGTTCCGTTCTATGGTGTCTCAATCGTTTGTATTGAAAATGAGCATCTGTGTGGTCTCTTGCCATCTATTCATAGAAGATACATCACATACGGCTTGACTCATGACGCAGAACTCCGCGCAGTCAATATCCAGAAGGGATTCATGTGCATCAGTTTCGAGGTAACCTATAAAAACAGACATATCGGTCAATTCTCCCTTCCTGTCCCAGGAGCACACAATGTTCTGAACAGCCTGGCTGCAATTGGAACAGCTTTAAGACTCCAGGTTGATGTTTCAAAGATACGTGATGCCTTGAAAGGGTTTGCTGGTATCCAGAGGCGATTTGAGTTTAAAGGTGAAGCGGAAGGGATAAAGGTCTTTGATGATTATGGTCACCATCCAACAGAAATAAAGGCAACATTGAAGGCAGCAAAAGAAGGAATGACAGGAGGCAGATTATTTGTCGTGTTTCAGCCCCACAGATATACCCGAACAAAGGACCTGATGGATGAATTTTCAGCCTCATTTCATGATGCAGATTCCCTTATCCTTCTAAATATCTATTCTGCTGGTGAAAAACCTATTGAGAACATAAACACAGGAGTCCTGTTTGAAAGGATCAAAAAGACAGGTCATGCCAGTGTTGAGTATATAAAAAACAGAGAGGATGTAACAGGGCAAATTATCTCACGCATGCGAAAGGGAGATATGCTTCTTACGCTCGGGGCAGGCGATGTCTGGAAGTTGGGTGAAGAGATACTTAACAAGTTAAAAGTGAAATGTTAGAGGTATTGAAATCGATGAGATTCTCTATGGATGAAGAGACATGGCAAGAGGCTCTTTCAGGTATTTTTAAGGGTGAGGTTCGATTTATGGAACTCATGAAGAATCACACGTCATTGCGGATTGGAGGACCTGCAGATGTCTTTGCGATACCCCAAGACCTTAACTCGCTCAGGAATATACTCATTGCATTCAAAGAGGGAGAGACTCCATTTTCCCCCATTGGTGGCGGGACAAATATGTTAGTGAGAGACGGAGGGATAGAAGGGGTTGTCATATCTTTTAGGGCTTTCAGGAAGGTTGAAACATTAAGAGAGGATGACGAATATGTGTATCTATTCGCAGAGGCAGGTGCTTCTCTCCAGAGGCTTGTGCACTTCTCACGGGAACATGGTTATTCCGGGATAGAGGGCCTTGCAGGGATCCCTGGTACTGTTGGTGGAGCAATCTGTGGTAATGCAGGTGCATATGGTTATGAGATGAAGGATGTGATTATCTCGGTTTCAATAATGGAGGCAGAAGGGAGAATACGTACTGTAAATAGAGATGCTCTTGCCTTTGGATACAGAAGATCGAGCATTACATCAGATGAACTACTTCTCGATGCAGAGATAAAACTGAAAAAAGATAGGAAAGAGGAGGTTGCTGCGAAGGTAGAGAATTTCGTCAAGAAGAAAT
Organism: Nitrospira sp.; assembly: GCA_016873575.1. Lineage (GTDB taxonomy): Bacteria > Nitrospirota > Thermodesulfovibrionia > Thermodesulfovibrionales > SM23-35 > VGWY01. The sequence continues at coordinate 15,579 of VGWY01000005.1, forward strand.
GGGGAAGCCAGCCTCTTTCTGAGCCATCTGCTGGCTGTGTCTTCAAGAATCCTCCTCAGTTATCTGCAGGAAAACTGATCGACGAGGCGGGGTGCAAGGGAATGAGAATTGGTGATGTTGAGGTGAGCAGCATTCATGCAAATTTCTTCATAAACAGGGGAGAGGCAACTGCCTCTGATTTTATTCGGCTCATGCAGGAAGTTGCTTGCAGAGTGAAGCAGATATCCGGGGTTGTGCTTGAGCCGGAGATAAGAATAATTGGAAGGGATGAAGGTTAAGGTTATGGCAGGGCCATGGTCTGAATATATGCTTGAGATTAAAAATGGTTACAACTAAAAAAATAGGCGTACTCATGGGTGGGACTTCAACTGAAAGAGAGGTTTCTCTGAGGAGCGGAACCGCAATTTATAATGCGTTGAAAGGACATGGGTATAACGTTGCTGCAATAGATGTGGGTCCGGACATTTGTGATGCTCTAAAAAGAGAGGGTGTCGAGTTTGTATTCCTTGCACTTCATGGAGGACATGGAGAAAATGGTGCTATACAGGGCTTGCTCGAAGTCCTGGGAATCCCTTATGCAGGCTCAGGAGTGCTTTCCTCTGCACTTGCAATGGATAAGGAAGTATCAAAGAAGATATTCAGCTATCACAACATCCCGGTACCACCATTTATAGTAGTTAAACGTCCAACTTTCAACACCCCCTCCCTAACCCTCCCCCCTCGAGGGGGAGGGCAGGGGTGGGGGGGAGACTCCGAACTCCGAATACCTAACTCCGAACTCAGGATTGACTTTGTCTTGCCATGGGTTGTAAAACCTGCTGCTGAGGGTTCAAGTGTTGGAGTGAGTATCGTGAAAAATGAAGGACAGTTCAGATCTTCTTTTGAAAAAGCACTTTCATTCGGAGAAAGGGTCATCATAGAAAAATTTATTGATGGTAAAGAGGTGCATATTGGAATACTGAACAACAGGGTTCTTGGTGGCGTTGAGGTGAGGCCATCTCTTGAATTTTACAGTTATGAAGCAAAGTATACGGCAGGCCTTACAGATTATATTCTGCCGCCTGCAATAGATAGCAAGGTTTATGAGAAGGCAAAGGAGATAGGCCTCTCTGCACATATTGCCCTCGGTTGTAGAGGTGCTACGAGAATTGATCTCAGGATTGATCTCGCAGGGAATCCCTATGTTCTTGAGGTCAAACTTATTCCGGGCATGACAGAGACGAGCCTTTTACCAAAAATAGCAAAACATGCAGGGCTTGATTTTCCTGATTTGATAGAAGAAATACTGAGGGGGACTATACGTGAAGGATAAGAAAATAAAAATTAGCCGCAGCATATTCTGGGAAATAACTGCTATTTTCTTGCTCATATCGTTCTTTGTGATCACCGTATATATATCATTAAAAGTAATGCAATCAACATTTCCTATGCAACACATTGTATTTGTCGGGAACAAACATCTCACAGACGATGAACTAAAGGCACTCGCAGGGATTCGCGGGAACGAATGCCTACTGACGATTTCAAGCAGGAAATTGAGTCAGAAATTACTGCAATCTCCGTGGATCAGGAGAGTGAGCATAAGGAAAGAATTCCCTACAAACCTTTCAGTGATGATAGAGGAAGCGGTACCATTTGCACTTTTAGATAAGGATGGACATCTTTTTTTGGCGGAGGAAAACGGGCGACTCCTTGAAGAGCTGAGGGGTGATTCGGTTCCATTTCTTCCAATCATCAAATGTGACCCGGTGAAAGATGCAGAAGGGTTTTCCGATGCCATACAGCTTGCAAAGATCATGAAAGGAAGGGGCTTAACATCAGAAAAGAATCACATTGAGATACTTGCATCGAAACCCGAGGACATCACCGTTATTATTGACGGAACTGTTGTGAAGGTGGGGGCTGGAGGGTATGAAGAAAAACTCGGAAGGCTGATCGAATTAGAAGACGAGATACAAAGGAAAAAAATCTTGGTTGATTACATAGATTTGCGGTTTGAAAACAGGGTGGTCGTGAAACCTATCAGTGAGGTTATAAAGTGATGATTCGACAAGCTCATCATGAAGGTATTGTTATCGGTCTTGATGTCGGAACAACGAAGGTCTGCGCGGTTGTTGGAGAAATGGTGAAAGACGAATTAGAAATAATGGGGATAGGGACTTCTGCCTCTACCGGACTCAGAAAAGGTGTAGTCATGAACATCGAATCTACGGTTGAATCAATAAAGAAAGCTGTGAAGGCGACAGAGTCTTCCACAGGGGTTGAAATCAGTGCTGTATATCTTGGGATTACGGGAAGTCATGTAAAGGGTTTTGATAGCCATGGCGCGGTAGGGATTAGAGGCAGAGAAGTGACGTACCTTGACATAGACAATGTTATAGACTCAGCAAAGGCTGTCTATATTCCCCTTAACAGAGAAGTGCTCCATGTCATTCCTGCAGGATATGCGCTCGATGGGAGGAATAGTATCATGGATCCTGTAGGAATGACAGGTGAGAGGCTCGAAGCAAAGGTTCATATCCTTACAGGATCGGTTATTGCGATACAGGACCTCCTTACATGCTGTGAGCAGGCAGGTCTTGAAGTTATTGACATTGTCTTTGAGCCCATTGCTTCAGCAGAAGCAGTTCTTACAGATAAAGAAAAGGAACAGGGCGTTGTCATGATAGATATTGGTGGTGGAACAACAGACGTGATTCTCTATAAAAATGGCTGTTTGAGACATGAGGTTGTTCTCGCTGTTGGAGGGAATCATTTTACCAATGATATTGCTGTTGGTCTGAGAATTTCTGTTGCTGAAGCCGAAAGAATCAAAAAGGCATATGGCTCTGCTATAGAATGTATAGAAAACGGAGAAGACCGCATTCAGCAAGAACAGACAACCAGGGTTCACCACGAATGTTTAGCAGAGATTATACAGCCAAGGGCAGAGGAACTCTTCCATTTCATAAAGGATAAACTTGTATCATGCTCTAAATGCGACAGTGTGTCTAACATTGTTCTTACCGGTGGCGGTTCCTTACTGAATGGTCTCGACAGCGTTGCAGAAGAAGTATTAGGACTGCCGGTAAGAATAGGGTTTCCAAACAAAATAAAGAAATGCAAGGGCAACATAAACAATCCAATGTATGCAACAGGTGTCGGGCTTACTCTTTATGGGTTTGCAGCAGAGGCAAACAGGGTGATATACCCCGATGCCTTTGAGGGAACTTTTACAGGAGTATTCGGGAAGATGAGAGAATGGGTTGCAGGAATATTACATAAAAAGGGGGTATTGTATGTTATTTGAAATCGAAGAAGTAAGGGGACAGAAGGCAAAGATTAAGGTTGTTGGTATCGGGGGTGCAGGAGGGAATGCTATCAACAATATGATAGCCTCAAACCTACATGGAGTTGAATTCATAGCGATCAACACGGATATGCAGTCACTTGAATCCTCTCTTGCACCTGTTAAGGTGCAGATTGGAGCGAATCTTACCAGAGGACTTGGAGCAGGCTCTGATCCGCAGATCGGGAGGGAGGCTGCCCTTGAGGACAGAACAGCAATTGCTGAATCCCTTGAAGGGGCTGATATGGTCTTTATAACTGCTGGTATGGGTGGTGGTACAGGCACAGGGGCAGGACCAGTGGTCGCCAATGTCGCAAAGGAAGTAGGAGCCCTTACCGTTGCTGTTATAACCAAACCATTCTTTTATGAGGGCAAGAAGAGGTTGATAAATGCTGAAGAAGGGATAAAGGAGCTGAATAAATATGTAGATACGATCATTGTAATACCCAATGATAGAATCAGCCTTGTTGTTGAGAAAGGGACACCTTTGCTGAAATCCTTTGCTTTAGCCAACGATGTCCTGAAACAAGCTGTGCAGGGCATATCAGACATCATCCTCATCCCGGGACTGATTAACGTTGACTTTGCTGATGTCAGAACCATTATGGAGAGTCAAGGCCGTGGAGTCATGGGCTCTGCAACGGCAAAAGGAGATGACAGGGCTGTCGAGGCAGCCAAAAGGGCTATATTAAATCCATTAATTGAGGAGGCTTCTATTGAAGGTGCAAAGGGGATTTTAGTCAACATTACAGGCGGCCTCAGCCTTACGTTAGATGAGGTACAGAAGGCTGCATCTCTTGTCTATGACGCTGCACACGATGAGGTAAACATCATATTTGGTGCAGTCATAGATCCTGATATTGATGATGAGGTAAAAGTCACCGTTATTGCAACATGTTTTAGCGATCAGAAAGAAAAAGTAGAGTTGCCACAGGTAAAGAAATGGACTCCTGTCAAGGAACCTGTGAGTTTCAAAGGGTCTGACAGGGTTCTTGCAAAGAGTCTGGGGCCTGATTACACTTCAGATACAGTGGCAACAGAAATTATGTCATATGAAGATACCATTGATGTGCCTACATTTTTGAGAAAGACAGTTCATAAGGAGATTTAAGTTTCCCTCCACCCCGGGGCCTCCACCCCCCTGGAGGCCCCTCCCTCCTTCAACCCCGGAATATGAGGTTCGATTAATGATGCACGATGTATGGAAAAACTAGTATATCTCATGCAGTAAATAGTTGCAGGCTGCACTTGACATTGGAAGGTCTGCATTATAGAATTTTTACAAGGGAATAAGTGTATGCCAAATGAGAGTGAAAAAGTCCTCTTCGATACCCGATTACTCAGCGATGCAATTATTGAACTGAACATCGCTCGCCGCAATGTGGCTGTCTATCCAAAGGGTCATCCCACAGTGAACCAGTCATTAAACCGTGCCTTTGATCTCTTACAACAGCTCTTCATTATGAGACCCGAAATTACATTTGCTATTGCTAAGGATACGATCATCATAGATGAGTATTCCCTTGATAAAAAGAACGTGACTTTCAGGGAATTTGCCCTTTACCTGAATAGTCTGGACATTGCTGCTGTGACTTTCACCAATGGGCTTACCATAGAAGAGCTGTATGAATTCAATAAAATTCTGCCAGGGAAACCGAAAGGTACATCTCCAGAGGAAATTCAAAAAGAATTACAAGAGAAACTTATCCACATCAAAGTTGCCTTTATCGATTATGATGCCTTTGCTCTCAAGGAAGGAGAAACTGAAAGTGAAAGCTCAAAGATGTCCCTCTGGGAGCAGTATATCTATGCCCTCATGAAGGGAACGATACAGGCGGAAACAACGCCTGATATGATGCAAGAAATTCCCCCTAAAGCCCTTGCACACATCGTAAACCGGGCTGTTCCTGATACCCCTGGGGAAGATGTTTCTGACAGGTTTACGAGAAGTTACATCAGATGGTCATCAGAAAGGAGCCTCACGAGTAAGGATCTCAAGAGAATTATGGATTTTATTCACGGATTGAGACCTGAATTAAAGAATCAGTTTCTCTCTTCTGCTGTCAAGATTGTAACAAAAGATATAGATTCTGCTAAGGATGCCTTACAGGATATGCCAGTGGATAAGGTAATTGATCTCCTTACGATCATCAACGAACAGAAGATTACCATACCGGAGATGTTTCGGAATCTTCTCGATAAATTATCGCAACCAGATCAGGAAGATCATGCGATCGTCTATGGAAGTAGCCTTGCTGTTGATGATATCTTCCTTTTCCCCGATGTAGCAGAGATTATAAGGGGTGGCAAATTCGGTAGTTATGTCAATGAGGGGTACCAGAAGGAGATACAAAAGTTGATGGCGTTTGATGCATCATCACTTGTTCAGAAAGAGATGAATGAAATCAGCCAGGCGTGTGGTGATGAACTGCTTGAAAAGGACTTCTGCCACGTCGTACTCGAACTTATTGCCTCTGATCTCATAACAGGAGATGAATATGAATATTTTATGAATATCCTGAAGGAGCAAACCAACCAGTTTATTGGAACTGGCTGGTATGGAGAGGTAGTGAAGATACTCAAGGTCTTGGAAAAGAATGTTCAGGAAAAAAGGCTTCTCGATATGAGCTCGTCAGCCCTTCAATATTTTCACTCACCAGAGTTTATCTTTCTCCTCATTGACTCTTACAGGACAATTGGCAGATTAATGAGGGAAGAGGCTCTTTTGCTGTGTGATTACTATGATATTGAGATTATTCCATATCTCATGGACACCCTCATCGATGAGGAATCACCAACAGTTAGAAAATTTCTTATTAGCCTGATAACACATTTTGGGAATAAGGCAATCCCTGAGGCATTAAGGCGCCTCAGGGATAAGAGGTGGTTTGTAACGAGAAATATGCTCTATATCCTTGGCGAATTAGGTGGAGAAGAAGTTCTTCAACATATGAGGTCTTATTGCCATCATGAAAACCTTAAGGTGAGCTGTGAGGCGATAAAATATCTGTTGAAGGTGGGAGATAGTTATGGCATTAAGATACTTAAAAACTGTCTGAATTCAGACAAGGGAGAGATTGTTGACCATGCCATAGGGGTTTCCGGTACATTCAGGGTGAAAGAGGTCGTCCATGATTTACTCCAGATGCTCAGAAAAAAGGATAGGAGTGGCGCAGGCTTCTACAATAAGATTCCGGTCGTAAGAGCGCTTGGACAGATCGGTGACCCTCGTGCCATCGAGGTATTAAGGGATTTGATCTCAGAGAAGCGCATCATCTTTAAAGGGGCTATCGAGGAGCTGAAAGAGGAGATTTACAGGACATTGAAAAACTATCCTTATGTAGATATCAAGGACTTGATAGAGGCTGGTTTGAAATCTGGAAATGAGCGAATCAGAGAGGAGTCACAGCGATTAAAGAGATTGGCGAAATAAAGACCCTGAAGAAGTTTCTTGCTGCTTTTATGTCTGCCTTGTCCAATTGTGCCCTTTATTCAAAGGAGCATATATCGGTGGATGAGTTCACACAAAAGGCATTTACATTCCTGAATGAATTCCTGTCAGCATCAGATAGCCTTGATATCATGATTGTTGAAAATGATCTGATCGTGAATAAAACTCCCTTACGGGACGCAGGGATTCATGGGGTAAATCTCATGAAGCGGATGAAACGGAAAGGCATCTCACGTGTTGATTTTTTAAAAGGAATTACGCTCTCAGAGCTCAAGCAGTTTATCACAGACATTTCAGACCCTGAAAAACAGATTATGACATATCCCCATATCAAGGCCGGTGTTGTTGATGTTCGTATGGGCATACCCCAAAAGGAGATTGAATTTGATATTGAGAGCCTCTCATCAGAGCAGGTTGAAAAGGTTAAGGAAATCTATCCGGAAGCTTCACCATTTAAGCAATTTAAGCAATTGAATACCATGGGACTTGAGGAGATTATAGTAAACTTTATAGCTACCTTTAAACAGGGAGTAAATATACTCAGGCTGATAAGCCCGATGAGATCCTCCAGTGAATACATCTATACGCATGCAACCAATGTAGCCGCGCTTTCCATATTTCAGGCAGGGTCCCTTGGAGTACGTGATGACCTTCTCCATGACATTGGGATAGCAGCACTCTTACATGATGTAGGAAAGTTATTTATCTCAAAGGAGGTGCTGCTGAGAAGTGATACCATTGGGGAAAAAGAGCGTGAAGAGTTAGAACGGCATACCATTTATGGGGCACGTTACCTTGCAAAGATTGATGCTCTCACACACCTCGCACCCATTGTTGCACTTGAGCACCACCTGGGGTATGACTGCCAGGGATATCCGAAACTTACCATGGATGGGGAAAAACAGCATATCTGCAGTCAGATTGTCGCAATCTCTGATTTCTTTGACATCTTTCGAAACAGAAGACCGTACAAAAGGGAGTGGGAAATAAAAGAAATCCTTTCATTAATGAAGAGCAAGGCAGGAAGCGCATTTAATCCCTTTTATGTAGATAACTTCTCAAGAATACTCTTAACGGCTCTTTCTGATTCTGGAACATCCTGATTTGTCTCGGGACGATTAAAACTGAAAAATGAAAAATATCCGATCTCAAAATTCCTTAAATACCTTGGCAAGGCTTTCGCCTCCGACATGCATAAAAAATTCATTGAAATATCCAAAGGGTGTGCACATCACTATATAGCCTGCATTCTGTAACCTTTCAGTAGCCTGCTTTATCATCTGCTCTGAGAATTCAGGAGAAGCCTTACTCGATGAGAGATGATTAAATGAATGAATAACAACATTTCTTGTCCCAAATTTCCCTGCAAGCCATTTGATATTCTTTATGAATTTATCAAGAAGTCCTTTGCCTTTCTCTTCATCCTCCTTTTCTGCATGGTAAAAAACAACGACTGTATTGTCCAATGAATCTTCTATATTAATATCTGGTACTTGAGGAAGGCTCTTTGAGGCGGTCTTGAACCACCATTTATGGGCATAAAAGAGTAAAAGCTTCATCGGATATCCTGCATTTTTAATTCATAGCATTTGTGTGCTAATGCAACGAGTTCATCAAATTCCCATGTCTTCCGGTCTGTCAGATACTGTGTTAGGTGGGATGGGATTGCACTAATCCCGAGATAAGCACCACTGATCGCTCCTGCCATTGCTGCTGTTGTATCTACATCTCCCCCTACTTCAATGGCTGTACAGATGGTTTCCCAATAATCTTCAGGTGACCTGAGAAATGAATAGAGACTCCAGAGAACACTGCTTACAACAAATGGTGATATCCCCTTCCATCCTTCTTCATCTCTATAATCGGGTTCGAGACCAGCCCAAGAGATTAATGGTGCAGCCTCTTCAGGTGACATTGATATCCGTTCCATAAGTTTCTTGAGCTCAGAAGCAAAGCTGTGTTCAACTGTCCCCGTCCATTCTATAAGCGAAGAAATAAAGGAATCAGGGTTTATTGTTTTTTCTTGTAACACCAAAGCAACTGCACCGCTGATAGCAACCGCACCTGCTGAACATCGTAGGTCCCGATGGGTGATACGGCCTTGATCATGTGCTGCCTGAATCAAAAGCTGTGGATTATCAAAGAAGAATAATCCTATAGGAGCAGCACGCATAGCACTGCCATTTCCCGCTGAAGGAGGAGGGGCACCTGATTCTTTCCACGAGATGCCCTGGAATAGTCTTTTTGCTGCCTCTTTTGTTGAATAACCAAACCCTACAATCCTCTTTTCGGCAAAGATGAGCTTTATTCGTTCTGCATAGTCAGCCGGGTCAAATTTTTTGCAGGATACATAGCTTTGCATTAATTCACGTGCAAGCTGTGAATCATCTGAATACTGTCCGAAAGGAAACGGAAAATGGCCAAAATCTATTGTCTTCCTCGGCCTTAAAAAATCTTCGACATACCATTTACATGCCTCGGGTGAAAAGCCCTCAACAACAAACCCGAGTGCATCACCAAGACATTGGCCGATCAGACAGCCACTAAACTGGTCCTTATGGGGTAACATAATATCTCATATCTCTCGTAATATTTGTAATATTTTATACTATTCAGGTAGTCATGGTGTCAAAATGCTATGCCCTGCGTAACCATTCAATGACGGGTGGAGTTTGGTAGCCGCAGGCTTTAGCCTGCGTTAATGGCGCAACCTAAAGGTTGCGGCTACCACCTGTGACTGAAGGGTTACAAATGATACCACTTTTTGCTTGACAAAATAGCCTCTTTTGGGCTAAAAATAGTCTGCATGATTACGGTAAGGCTTTTTATCTTACAAGTTGTTATTTTACTATGTGTGTTGCCAGCCTCCGCATCAGATGAGGTTAACCAGAACATTCTGGTTGACCAACCAGTTATATCCACATTACCCCCGGAAGAAATCAATAAAGGGCCAGAAATAGTATCAGACTATAGTGATAATGAACTCGCTGTGGAGGCTGTCACAAAAAATGTCAGGCTTTTTTCTGAAAAGATAAGAGAGAGGTTTTCAATCTGGCTTAGCAGGTCCGGGAAATATCTTGAATTAATGAAAGAGATACTTAAGAAAAAGGATGTCCCTGAAGAGATTGTCTTTCTTCCTCTCATTGAGAGTGGGTTTAGCCCTTATGCTTACTCTCCAGCACACGCAGTAGGATACTGGCAGTTTATCTCATCTACTGCAAAGAGATATGGACTTAAGATCAACTGGTGGAAGGATGAGAGAAGAGACCCGGTAAAATCTACCGCTGCAGCAGCAAGTTACCTCAGAGACCTTTATGATATGTTCGGCTCATGGAATCTGGCAATGGCCGCATATAATGCTGGAGAGGGCAAGATACTCAGGGCACTGAACAAGACAAATACCGATGATTACTGGTCACTCCTGAGTACGAGATATATAAGACGGGAGACCAAGGATTATGTCCCCAAGTTTATTGCAGCGAGCTTAATTGCAAATAGCCCGGAGGAATTCGGATTTGAAGATCTTGAATATCATCTACCACTTGATTATGACGAGGTAATGATACAGTCACCTGTTGACATTCAGGTCATAGCAGAATGTGCAGGAACGACAGTTGATATCATCAAAGAGTTGAATCCTGAACTCAGGAGGTGGTGTACCCCTCCTGATGTCGCTGAATATATACTGAGAATACCGGCAGGTAAGAAAGACGTTTTTCTCGAGAATTTTGCTCAGATACCTGAAGAAAAGCGATTCTCGATAGATCAGTATACAGTTAAAAAAGGGGATACATATAAAAAGATTTCTAAAAAGACAGGTATGCCTCTACAGGTTATCCTCGACCTGAATTCGCTCGAAAAGAAGATGCCTCCCCGGGAAGGAATGCAGATTTATATCCCTCCGAAAGGGAAACTGGTATTAGACCGCCAAGACAAGGTAGCAATGAAGAAGGCTTCATTACAGTATAAGAAGAAGGCTCTTGCGAAGGGGAAAAAATTAGCTACGAAAAAGGTATCAAAGAAGTATCGAAGGATCTAACCTTCTTTCTTCTCGGATAGTTTTGCCTTTGCATCTTCAGTGAATGGTGAATTTGGAAATTTATCAGTAAGCTCTTTATATTTTTTCTTTGCTTCCTCTAATTTCCCTCCTTTTTCAAGGAGTCGGGCATGTTCCATAAGTGCAAAATCCTTGTAAATATCACCCTTTAGACTATAAAGTGTATCAAGCATCTTCATTGCCTCATTCGTATCACCCTTCTTTACATAGACCATTGCCATCTTCTGATACGCAAGCGGAATGAATCTGTCTTCGTCTGGATATCTCTGTAAAAAATCTTCCAGCGTTTTT